>JAACZX010000210.1 GCA_009996555.1 Chitinophagaceae bacterium
TTCGGGGAAGAACCTTTCTCAAACAATCAGTTAGAATCAGTCGCCAATACTTCCATCAGCAAGCAATAGTTGCTGCGTTTATCGTGAAAGCGTTTATTGGCATAATCGGGGTGCATGCGGCAAAAGTAAAAAAAAGTTACTAACGATGAGTAGCCTCGGGTGTAGCCGAACGGCTTTATCACCTATCACTTACAGCCCCTTATCTTTGCCGCCATGAAACATATTGGTATCCTTGGTGGCGGTCAGCTTGGCCGGATGTTATTACAGGCAGCAGTAAATTATCCTGTTGAAACATACATTCTTGAAAACGATGAGCATTGTCCATCGGCACATCTATGTCATCATTTTACAAAAGGCGATATCAAAGATTTTGAAACCGTTTATAATTTCGGTAAAGGGCTCGATGCCATTACCATTGAAATTGAAGCGGTGAATGTGGAAGCATTGGAGAAGCTTGAAGCAGAAGGTGTAAAGGTGTTTCCTAAACCTTCGGCCCTGCGCATCATTAAAAATAAAATTGAACAGAAGAAATTCTATCAGCAACACCAGATACCAACTTCTGAATTTGTGATCACCGAAAACAAAGAAGAACTGAACGCATTGGTTTCGTTTCTTCCGGCAGCACACAAAATAGGCATGGGTGGTTACGATGGTAAAGGTGTTGAATTACTGAAAACCGAAGCCGACGTTGAACGTGGTTTTGATGCACCATCGGTATTGGAAAAGTTAGTGCAGATCGATAAAGAAATTGCCATGATCGTGGCTGTAGGGCAAGATGGCGATACCACCATGTACCCACCTGCAGAAATGGTGTTCGATCCATTATTGAACCTGCTCGATTACCAGATTTCTCCTTCCGAACTTCCCGAAAAAATATTGTGGAAAGTAGAAGCCATTGCTATGGCCGTGGTGCGTAACCTGCAATCGCCCGGATTATTTGCAGTAGAACTGTTTGTTGATAAAAACGGCGATGTGCTGGTAAACGAAACTGCTCCACGTGTACACAACAGCGGTCATCACAGTATTGAAGGAAACTTCTCTTCGCAATTTGATATGCTCTGGCGAATTATGCTTGGCTATCCTTTGGGTTGTACCGATGCAATTCTGCCTTCGGTTATTTTAAACATTGTTGGTGAAGAAGGTTTTAGCGGACCGGCTTATTACGAAGGGCTGGAAGATGTACTGAAAATGGAAAATGCCTTTGTACATCTTTATGGAAAAGCACAAACAAAACCCGGCCGAAAAATGGGACATGTAACCGTTATTGGTAAAGACCGAACCGAACTTACCTACAAAGCCAACCGCATTAAACACCTGTTGAAAGTAAAGTCGAAATAGGGTTTTCCCGCAAACATCCACATATTATAACAGTTATGGAATTACGTTTACCACTCATCCAATGAGGGGGTGGAAACAAGGTTCTGTGCTTACCTTTAGCCAATTGATATTCACATGAGAAGAACAATTATTATGACAGCTGCAGCCGCATTTCTGGCTGTTGGTTGTAAAGACGAAAAAAAACAGGCAGCACCACAGGGAGGAAGGCAACAAGGCCCTATGACCGTAGTTGGTTATATTGTTAAAACAGGCGCAGTAAGCGAACCCCTGCAATTACCGGGCACGTTACTTCCAATGGAAGAAACAGAAATTCACACCGAAGTAAACGGCCGTGTAGTTTCGCATGCCATTAACGAAGGTGCGTTTGTAAATAAAGGCGCATTACTGGTAAAACTGTTTGATGGCGACCTGCAGGCGCAATTAAAAAAATTGCAGGTGCAGTTACAGATCGCTGAAAAAACAGAAGAACGTAATAAAGAGTTATTAAAGATAAACGGCATCAGCCAGCAGGATTATGATCTCAGCTACCTGCAGGTGAGCAATATTAAAGCCGATATTGAGTTGATGAAAACCAATATTGACAAAACAGAAATACGTGCGCCTTTTAACGGACGCATTGGTTTCCGTAATATTTCAGTTGGGGCATATATTACACCAGCCACCATCATCACCAACCTCAGGCAGGTGAACCAGATGAAGCTGCAGTTCAGCGTTCCTGAAAAATATACTTCTAAAATTGCCGTTGGTCAAACTATCAGCTTTTCAATTGAAGGCAACTCAAAAAAATATCTTGCCAAAGTATATGCTACCGAATCAACTGTTAGTGCAACTTCACGTGGTATGAATGTGCGCTGTACCGTGCAGCAAAGCGATGCGGCCCTGGTATCTGGTGCATTTGCAAAAGTGGATATGGATTTTGCGAAGAACAGCAATGCTATTCTTGTTCCTTCGCAGGCTGTATTGCCACAGGCAAGAGGCAAAAAACTGATTGTGTACAGAGATGGTATTGCAAAGTTTGTAGATGTACAAACCGGTATCCGTGATTCAGCAAATGTTGAAATTACCAGCGGTGTTGTACCCGGCGATACAATTATTACCACCGGTTTACTGGGCCTGAAGCCCGATGCAAAAGTTAAACTCTCAAAAGTTCAATAATTACGTATGACCATTTCCGAACTGAGTTTAAAGCGACCCGTACTGGCTATCGTGATGAACATCATGATCGTGTTGTTTGGTGTGATCGGGTTTCGCTTTTTAGGTGTCCGTGATTACCCGGCCATTGATCCTCCCAACATCAGTGTGCGTACTTCGTACCCCGGCGCCAATGCCGATGTAATTGAATCGCAGATAACCGAACCGTTGGAAAAAGCCATCAACGGTATTGCAGGTGTAAAAAATATTACCAGCAGCAGCAGCCAGGGCAGCAGCAACATCAATGTAGAATTCGAATTAGGATTCAATCTTGAAGAAGCAGCGAATGATGTGCGTGATAAAGTATCGCAAACCGTTCGTTCGCTCCCGGCCGATCTGGATGCGCCACCTGTTGTTACAAAAGCCGATGCAAGCAGTGATCCTATTCTTTCAATGACCATCCAGAGTGAAAGCAGGAATCCTTTGCAGGTAACAGAATATGCCACTAATAATTTATTAGAACGTATTCAAACCATTCCCGGTGTAAGTACAGTTAATATCTGGGGAGAGAAACGTTATGCCATGCGTATCTGGTTTCAACCCGATAAACTGCTGGCTTATAACTTAACGGCAAAAGATGTACAGGCAGCATTGCAGCGTGAAAACCTGGAGTTACCATCTGGTAAAATATCCGGTAACACCATGGAGTTAACGGTGCGTACATTCGGCCGCTTAAGTACAGAAGAAGATTTCAACAACCTTATTATAAAGAATGTTGATGGGCGTGATATTAAGTTGAAAGATGTAGGGCAGGCAATACTTGGTCCGGAAAATGAAGAAAGTGTATTGAAGGAAAGCGGTGTGCCCATGATTGCTTTGGCCATTGTGCCACAGCCCGGCAGTAACTACGTGGCTATTGCTGATGAGTTTTATAAACGTTATGAACAGATCAAAAAAGAAGTTCCTTCCGATATCAGGCTGGATATAGGAATGGATCAAACAAAGTTTGTACGTAAATCCATTGCCGAGGTAGAAGAAACACTGGTGCTGTCTTTTGCTTTGGTGGTACTCATCATCTTCCTCTTCTTCCGTGACTGGATCGTGGCCATCCGTCCGCTCATTGATATTCCTGTTTCATTGATTGGTGCATTCTTTATTATGTACCTCAGCGGTTTTACCATTAATGTATTAACACTTTTGGCAATTGTTCTTGCAACAGGTCTTGTGGTGGATGATGGTATTGTGGTAACAGAAAACATCTTTAAGAAAATGGAACAGGGCATGGATAAATACAAAGCTGCCCGTGAAGGTTCCAATGAAATTTATTTTGCCGTTATTGCTACTTCTATCACACTGGCCGTTGTATTCCTTCCTATCATCTTCTTAGAAGGTTTTGTGGGTCGCCTGTTCCGTGAGTTTGGTATTGTGGTTGCAGGTGCGGTATTGATCTCTGCATTTGTATCACTTACCCTTACGCCTGTACTCAACGTGTATTTAACACGCAAAGGTGGGTTGAAACATGGTTGGTTCTATCGTGTAACTGAGCCGTTTTTCCGTGCAATGGAAAACGGTTACAACAAAGCCCTGATCGCATTCATGAAGGTTAGATGGGTTGCGTGGGTAGTGATTGTTGCATGTGTGGTGATGGGCATCTTTACATTCAGCAGATTACAAAGTGAACTTGCTCCACTGGAAGACAGAAGCCAGTTCCGCCTACAGGTAACTGCTCCTGAAGGAACAAGTTTTGATGCAATGGATGCGTATATTGATAAGCTCAATCAACTCATTCTTGACAGTGTTCCTGAAAACAAAGTACTCATTTCTGTAACGGCTCCCGGTTTTACCGGTGCTGGTTCGGTAAACAGTGGCTTCGTCCGTTCATTGCTGGTTGATCCTGATGAACGCCAACGTTCGCAACAACAGATCGTGGATATCATCAGCCGCAACCTTCCAAAGTATAACGAAGGAAGAGCTTTTGCTATACAGGAACAAACCATTTCCGTAAATCGCCGTGGCGGTTTACCTGTGCAGTTTGTATTGCAGAATAACAATTTTGACAAGCTGAAAGAAATTCTGCCAAAATTCCTTGAAGAAGCACAAAAGAGTCCTGTACTTGTAAGTGTGGATGCCGATTTGAAATTTAATAAACCTGAACTGCGTTTAAATATCGATCGTTTACGTGCAAGTGAGCTGGGTGTAAGTGTTACTGACATTTCGGAACTGATGCAGTTATCACTCAGTAATCGCAGGCTTGGTTATTTTATTAAAGAAGGAAAACAATACCAGGTAATTGGTCAGG
>JAACZX010000580.1 GCA_009996555.1 Chitinophagaceae bacterium
TTCTTTTGATCATCTTCTTTTATTTCTTTACTCAACAGTTTGCATGAACTTTCAACTAACCGACTGGATCGTTTTAATTGTAACGCTGCTGGCTGTTATTGTGTATGGTGTATATAAAAGCCGTACATCAAAAAACCTGGAGGGTTATTTTTTAAGTAACAGGCAAATGCCCTGGTGGGTGATCCTGTTAAGCATCATGGGCACACAGGCAAGTGCCGTTACATTTTTAACTGCCCCCGGTCAGGCATATACCGATGGAATGCGTTTTGTACAATACTACTTTGGTTTGCCACTGGCAATGATTGTGGTGTGCATTGCTTTTGTTCCGGTTTTTCATAAACTGAAATTATTTACTGCTTACGAATACCTTGAGAAACGATTTGATCTGAAAACAAGAACATTCACATCGTTCCTGTTTTTATTGTCAAGAGGGTTAAGTACCGGTATCAGCATTTTTGCACCATCACTGGTATTGAGCAGCATGCTTGGCTGGGATATTTATGTTACCAATATTGTAACCGGTGGATTACTGATCGTGTACACTGTAACCGGTGGTGCAAAAGCTGTGGCTTACACGCAACAGGTGCAGTTCATTATTATCTATGCGGCCATGTTTATTGCAGGCTATTATGCGATCACTTCACTACCCAACGGAATGAATTTTACAGATGCATTGCATGTAGCAGGCAAAAGTGGAAAAATGAATGTGATCAGTACAGGCGTTACAGAAGCCGGGTTTGATTGGAAAGACAAATACAATATCTGGAGTGGGGTGATTGGTGGGTTCTTCCTTGCGCTGAGTTATTTTGGAACCGATCAAAGCCAGGTGGGGCGTTATCTTACTGCAAAAGATACACGTGAAAGCCGCCTGGGTTTACTGATGAATGGGTTGGTAAAAGTGCCGTTGCAGTTTTTGATCCTCATCATTGGTTGTTTGCTCTTTGCTTATTATTCCTTTTTTAAAGCACCTGCATTTTTTAATAAAACACAGGAAGCTGTTGTACTTAAAAGTAATTACGCAGGCGCTTATAAGGAAGCTACCAATTATTATTCGCAACTGCAGGAACAGAAAAAAACAGCAGCCCTTGCATTGACCAATGCAAGAAAAACTGATCAGGATGCAGCAGTAGACCTGGCACGACAGGAGTTGCAGGATATTGAAACAAAGAGTAAAGCTGTTAGAGAAGAAATGAAAAGATTGATTAAAAAAGCAGATCCTTCAGCAGATACAAACGATACCAATTATATTTTTCTGCGGTTTGTGGGCGATGTATTGCCGACAGGTTTGGTGGGGCTGATCATTGCCATTATTTTCCTGGCAGCGTGGGGAAGTATTGCTGCGGCTTTGAATTCCCTGGCATCCTGCACCATGTGCGATTTTCACCAGAAGTTTTCAAAGAAACAATTAACTGAACAGGAAGAATACCGGTGGGGTAAGATCTATACATTGCTGTGGGGCGTTTTTTGTATGGTGATCGCTTTTTTTGCATACAATCTTGGTAATAGTTTGATTGAAGCTGTAAATATCCTCGGCAGCTGGTTCTATGGTACGATACTTGGTATCTTCCTCGTGGCTTTTTATTTAAAGCGTGTAAAAGGAAATGCAGTATTTATTGCAGCTGTTATTTCGGAAGTAATTGTGATAGGCGTTTATTATCTCGATATCATTTCCTTCCTTTGGCTGAACGTAATTGGTGCTGTGGCTGTGGTAACGCTTTCATTTCTCATTCAAATTTTAACAGGCAAAGAAAAAGCCTGATGAATCAAATGCCTTTAATTTTGCGACATGAAAAATAAATTGATCCTTTTTTCTTCCATAGTGGTTTTTTCATTTGTGGGTATGCGTTGCGGCACCGATTGTGCAAGAACAGACTGTGGTGCTGCTATTTTACCGGCATTCTCATTTCGTTTAACCGGCAGTACAGGCAATGACCTTGTGGGTGGAAAGAATAAAGTGTATGATACGGCAAATATTAAGATTATGGCTAAGCGTGCATCTTCCGGCAATGTGGAGAACATCAGGCGTAGTTTTATGATCATAGCCGATACCAATTACATTACCGGGTTTTCGGTAACAAAAGATTTTTCTGTTTATTATCTTTCATTGAACAATACTATTACCGACTCATTGTTCTTCAGCTATAATACAAGACAAACGGAGTGTTGCGATAAGAGTTTCTTTTCGCTCAATAAGATAAATAAGGCTGATCTTACGCCGCCATTGTCGTTGCCGCAGAACAGTTATCCTTTTGTCAAGTAAAAAGATCATTTCAATAAAAAACCTCACAGATTCTGTGAGGTTTTTTATTATCAGTTACTGATCGGTTTTATTTCAATTCTTTTTGCAGCTTTTCGTTCAGTGCAACATAGTCATCATTCTTAGCTTCTTTTGCTAACTGCATTGATTTTGTTGATGCAGCCATTGCTTCAGCTTTTTTGCCCAGCTTTGCAAGAGCTTTTGCTTTTTGGTAATGTACCCAGAATGCATTTGGGTTTTGCTCAATGGCTTTATCAAACCAGATCACAGCCTGGTTAAGGTCTTTGCCATTCTCTGCATAGTACGATGCTGCTGCAAAATACGGGCGGTTGTCTTTTGACATCATTGTGTTGATCTGGTTCATCACTTTTCCATCCACATCAGTAGAAATAGGCAGTGCAACCACTGTTTTATCCCACACCATCATCAGTTCACAACTATTGTCTTTGATATTTTCGAAAGAGATACCGAATGTTTCAAAGCTGAAAGGCAATTCCATTGGTTTTGCTTTTACACGCACCACATCCATGTCCTGTTTGTAAGCAGCAGGCGATGTTACATCGGTTTGTTTGCTGATGATGATGGTCCATTCATTAGCTGAAGGAATGCTTAACAAGCCATATTTACCGGCAGGTATTTTTTTGCCGCCAATGATCACTTCATCAGTAAACGTTAAGGTAGTGGCACTGTTTGCGCCTGTACGCCAAACTTTATCAAAAGGCACAAGGTCGCCAAAAATCTTACGGCCTTTCATATTGGGGCGGCTGTAAGAAAGTTCAATAGCACCCAATCCAAAATCCTGTTTCAGGGTTTGGGTGGTGGAAGGTTGTGGTGTTCTTAATTGCTGAGCTTCTGTTACTGCAAGTGCGCCTATACAAAAGGCAACAAGAAGTAGTTTTTTCATATAACAATTTGTTTTTAGGAAGCAAAGGTAGGAAGTTGACTGATAGCAGGAAGAAGTATTGATAAAATGCAAAAATCAGAATTGAACGGTAAACCGTGCACGTTCCTTTTTACCTGATTTTGATTTCCATTTAGGGCCTTCCTTTACCACACGGATCGCCTCTGTGTTACAGGTGGGGCAATTGGAACGTTCTATTTTAATATTGGCAATGCTGCCATCGGGGTTTACATCAAATGAAAGTTCCACTTCCTGCGCCGTTTCGGTTTCTTTAAAACGCCTTCTTTCATTTACTTCCGGTAAACGAAGGTTATTGAGCACATAAGTAGAGTATTTGTTCCAGCCATCAACAGGTTCTGTTTCCATTTCAGTTACTTCACCTTTAATGGCCGATGTACGGTTACGGTAGCGTTCCATATAATCATCACGGGTGGGCGCACCGGCAATAACCGCTTCATCTTTCAGGATAATTTTTTGCTGTTGGTTGTTACGAAGCAACATGTTTGATGTGGAATAACCAACAGATCTTGTTTCAATATTCAAGACAGAATCGGAAGCAATCATGGTGAAATTTCCTTTTGCATCAGCATAAGTGCCCACACGGCTTTTTACTTCGGTAATATTGGCAAAAGGAAGCGGATTATTATTTTCATCTACCACCACTCCTGTAAAACGATTCAGTTTTGATTTAGCTGGTGGAGCCTTTGCTTTCGCAGTATTGTTGTAGAATAATTTTTCTTCTGATTTCTTTTGTAATTCAGCCTGTTTTTTTTCGGCTTCACGATCTGCTGTTTCTGCACTTGCAACAACAGGTGGAGGAGGTGCCGCAACAATAGCTGCTGCCGGTTCTTTATCCTTTGTATCAACAACCGCAAAATCATTATTTATTGCAAGCTTCGTTTTTTCCTGTTTTGCCGGAGCTGTTACTGTGCCTGTTTTTTCAGGTGATGGTGCTGCAGGAATTGTTTTCTGTTCATTTACAGCAACAGTATTTGAATCAACAACTGTTTCCTTTACAACAGGAGGAGTGGTTTGCTTTTGATCGGTTGTGGCAATCTGCTGTATTTGCGCCGGTTGGTTTTGATAACGGTAGAACAATACGGCCACTGTAAGTAAAATGATAACCGCAGCTGCCATACTCATCCAGGGCCGGAAAAACCCTGCTACAACTTTTCCGTTTTCTTTTTCCGGGTTCAGTTTTGCTTTCAGCTCAGCAAGATCAGTCTGCAGGTTGCGTTCATCATGCACCGTGCGGTATCCATCCACTGCATCGGCCAGCATAGGATCATCCATCATGGCACGTTCAAAGGCATGCATTTCCGCAGCATTCATTTGCCGGCTGAGATAACGTTCAATATCGTGTGCACTGTAGTTGATCATGTTTTGCTTACAGCTATCAGCTTGCAGCTTTTTTATCCATACAAAGTTTCAGGTTTCTTCTTCCGTTCTGTATATAGCTCCTTACTTTATTCCATTCAATGCCTGTTGCATCGGTAATATCGTTGTAACATTTGCCCTGCAGGTAAAACAAAGTAACACAGGTTTTTTGTTCTTCCGGCAGTTGCTCAAGGCATTTTTCCATGCTGTTCAGCTGCTCTTCTTTTTCCT
>JAACZX010000211.1 GCA_009996555.1 Chitinophagaceae bacterium
TGCAGGCGATGTTGTGGTAACGGTTTGCCCGTTAACATCGTTTATCAATAACGCATCAATACCTTCCTGCTTTGCTTTTTCTCTCAGTTTTGAAAGCATAGCACCTGCACTCCGCTCAGGAAAATCCTGCACTTCCACCAGTTTTACTTTGTAATACGGCTTCGTTGGCTTTTCCTGACCAAAGAACACATCCACTTCATGGTTATGCGGTTTGAGAGGGATGGAGGAAAGTGCGTTTTGTTGCGAAGAAAGGTACTGCCCGCTATAGAAAGGCGCACAAGACAATAATACTGTTGCCACACACAGGATCAAGTAAAAATGCCGCATAGGTTGTGTTTGATTAAAAGTAATTCGGGATTGCAAAAAAGAAGTGTTAATTAAACCGAACTATAAATGTCCAAAATGAAATTGAACAGTTACACTTCAGTTATCAGGTATATTGCTGACCTCCGTCAGGAGTTTCAACGGTCGGGACTTTCGTCTTCTAACTTCGTACCTCGTACTTATCTTTGCCTTATGCACATTCATATTATTTCCATTGTTCCTGAGTTGCTCGATAGTCCGTTGAATCATTCTATTATGAAACGGGCGAAGGAGAAAGGGCTGCTCACTGTTACAGTTCATCACCTGCGCAAATGGGCGGTGAATGAATACGGACAGGTGGATGATTATCAATACGGCGGCGGTGCAGGTATGGTGATGATGTGCGAACCGTTGGAAAAAGCCATCAACGAATTACAGCAGGAGAAAAAGTTTGATGAAATTATTTACCTCACACCCGATGGCGTTACGCTGAAACAACAAACGGCCAATCGTCTTTCACTGAAAGAAAATTTATTATTCATTTGCGGGCATTACAAAGGCATTGATGAACGCATTCGCCAGCATTATGTAACCATGGAAATTTCCATTGGCGATTATGTATTGAGTGGTGGTGAATTAGCTGCAGCAGTATTGGTTGATGCGATCGGCCGTATCATACCCGGTGTGTTGAACGATGAAACATCGGCACTCACTGATTCGTTCCAGGATCAGTTGCTGGCACCACCTGTGTACACACGCCCGGCCGATTACAATGGCTGGAAGATTCCGGATATTCTGTTGAGTGGTGATCTGAAAAAAATTGAAGAGTGGCGACATGAACAGGCGCTGCAACGTACAAAAGAAAGAAGACCAGATTTGCTGGATGAATAAAAGCTATATTACTTTCCCGCAACAGGAATATTGTTCACGTAAAAACCAAAACCAGGAATATCTTCAAATACATCTTCTGTGGTTTTCCGTATCAGCAATCGGGCATAAGTGCCTTTGCCTGCCATGCGTACTGTAACAATATCATCTGCATTCTGCAAAATAAACCTGTGTTTTACTAATACGCAGTTCGCATAAATATTTGTTTGCTCTTTAAACAGGATCACATCGTTTTGCAACACAGTGCCGTCGCTTTTTTTCCGCTCAATTACAAGTACAGGTAATGTTTCAAGCAATGGATTGATTTTTGCCCAGGTACTTACTTCAATTGTATCGGTAGCAGAAATATTTTTCAATGGCCCTTCAAACAGTAATGTGTTCTCATTCGGCGCAGTTGTTTTAAATGCTGCAAGCGGCCGGTCTGCTTTACTTGTGTAAAGTAATTCTGCAGAAGAGTTATTACTTGACGACCAGTATATATTATGATCAACAAGCCATTTATTCCGTTGGTTATAGCGTTGAATAACAGTATCGCTGTTTGATTGGAAGGCATTCAACGGCAGCTGGTAAACCGACGTTTCTCCTTCCCTTTTCAATAATGTTGCTTTTGCAATCAATTGTTGCTCCTGTACAGAAAACACAGTTCCTGAGGTAACGAGTAACAATGGTTTTGTGTTGAACCGGCTGAGTATCTTTTTTTCAATCAACGTATCACTAAGCAGTTGCATCACTTCACAACTTTGCTGCAGTGAGGTTCTTGACATAACAACATTCACTAATGGAATTTTGAGTTGGTAAGCGGCCTTCATCCCTTCATATTGCGAAGGTCCATATTCAATCGAGAACTGTTCACTGCCCTGGTGAAAAAATGGAAAAGCAAGAATCGCCTGGAACTCATTGGCATAATGTCCGGATGAACTCAGGAGTTGTATAAACCGATTATCAGTAAACTCTGCATACTTGGCCCTCACTGGTTGTATCCTGTGATTGATGGCGTTGATCCTTGCTACAGTTTCTGTGCTCCAGATAACAGCTGCAAGAATCATGAACGTATAGCCGGTTTGCTTTAAACGATGCTGTGCATACAAGCGAAAACAAACGTAAAGAAACTGAACTGCATATACGGCTGCAACATAATAGAACACCCAGGCGAAACGACCCAGTACTCTGAACTGACGTAAAAAAGGAAACAGATCAACCAACTCTTCCAATCCCCACACAAAAGGAATACACATTGAAAACAACAAAGCCGGAACAGCACTTAAAAAATAAAGCGAAGATTCAGTAAGCAACCGTTTTTTGATTTTTTGAACCCGCAGTTTGATCATGTTGCCGGCAAAGCGGATAAACAGAAACAGCAAAGCAACGATTGGTATCAAACCCAAATATGCAAACCCTTCACCAAAACGATCAAGTTGCCGGGTGGGATTACCGAGGATATCAGTTGGATGTGGCAACAGAATACTGCTCCAATCTGCGATCGCATAAAAAAAACCCCAGGGGCGTGGTGGTCTGTCGGAGATCGTGTCTGTTACAAACATGAACAATTGAAGCAATACCAGGCCAAGAGCCGGAGTAAGCCAATTGGCAAGCTGTTGTTTGTAAACTGTTTTTCTGAATGAAAAAACAAGCCTGAAAAAAGCAAACGAAAAAAGAAACAAGGCATTTAGTGCTGCAAGATAAAAATGCAACAACCCAAACATCACAAGCATTGCCACCGTTAAAATACTCCATTTCAGCAAATGCTTTCCTTCATTCAACTTAATGGAACAATACCAGGCAATGGGAAACGCACAGGCATAGCTTAATCCATAGTGCGCCTGGATACGGATCAATTGAGGAGAAAAGAAAATTAATAATAATGCACCGATGGCAGCAAATACCATTTGCACTTTGTAGTGAAGCAAAATTTTGTAAGTAACCCATGCAGCAATGGCAAAACTCAGCAAAGCAGAAATATTAATGAGTGCAAATCCATAATTGCGGAGTTGCGGAATTACCAAAGCCAGGTATTGAAACGGAACCGCTAATGCGGGTTGTCCATCGGCAAACGAAAGATGTTCGCCAAATGGATAATTCATTCCTGTAAAATGCAGTGCATGATCATTCTGCAAATAATACAATACACTAAAATAATTTTTTAACCCATCTCCTTCAACTGAAAACATAGCACTGTTTGGATGCAGCATCACATCCGGAAAAAACAAAAAAAGCAGCAACAGGGCTGCGAGGAATACAAACAATCCATTTTTACTTTCCTTTTTCATTAACTGTAACGGATTTTCAGAATAGTAATAAAGCTTTTTAGTTCCTGTAATACGATCCGTAACGCCATTTTCTGCAATTCAATACCTGCTCGTAATTCAACCGGCACTGCTTTGATCGTTACTTGTTTTACTTTATGTGCACGTACAATAAACTCAAGATCGTATAAATATCGATTGGTAACACAGGATAAAAATACCGGCTTTGCTTTTTGTGAAAAACCTTTCAATCCGCATTGTGTATCATCAATACTGATACCGAATAAAGAGCGTATGCCAAAACGCAACAGCTTTGATATAAAACGACGACCTCTTCCAATAGCTGCGTAATAAACCTCGTTACGGCTACCTGCAGCAATATCTGTTTGCATGCTGTTGATTTCATAATAAACAGCCTGCATACTTTCCGGGCTATATGGAAAATCAACATCAGTCAACAAATAAATACGAGCCGTAACTGCTTCAACGGCTTTACGCAATGCGTTGCCCTTCCCCATGTTGATCTCATTCGTAAAAAATAACAAACCGGGATAATGTTGCTGCAGTTCTGCAATTGCTTCTTTCATGTTTTCACCACTTGTGCCATCGTTTACAACAACCAGTTGCACTGTTTGTGCGGGAACAAGTAAAACAAAGTGATTGTACTGCTTTGCTACAGTTTTTTGCCAGCCGGCTGGCGGATTATATACCGGTATAATTACAGCGCAGTCGGGTATGTGAGGTGATGTGTTGATCAAAGAAATTATTTTTCGAATGAAATCCTGAAGTCATCAACAAGCAAGGTTTGCTTATTCGGGTTCCATAAATATACTTTACAAATGTAACTGCCTTTGCTGTTGGCAGGCAGCCGATGTGTAAGAAGAAGATTTGTCCATTTTCCGTTTGCATCCTGCGGGTTGAGGTCTGAAGTTTTATATGCAATAGTTTTCCCATCAGCAGGATCGCTTACATGCAACACCAACGTAACAGGTTGTGAAAGTTTTGTTCCATATACCCACACATCGGCAAGGATAAGCGGCAATAAACGGGCTGGCTCAATTTGTGCAAAGCTTGCAAGAAACGTACTGCTGAATTCTCTATCGGGCGTAATTGATTCTGCATACCATCCGCTATGTGACTGGCCTTTGACAACGGGAACTTGTGTCCAACCAATACTTTGTTCGTAATCATTGACAAAGCTGTTACTCTTCTTTTCAGTTGAGCAACCTGTCAGCAACAAAAGCCCCAAAAAGAATCCCAACGGTTTCATTCAAATAATTTGATTCGTGCAAAATAGGCAAAATAAGTTTTTACAGGCATATAAAA
>JAACZX010000581.1 GCA_009996555.1 Chitinophagaceae bacterium
AAGTCCCTCTTTTGGAGGGACTTTGTTTTTTAATCTATATGAGGTTCAAGGTCTTTATTGATGACTTTATTATACAACAATTCAAGTTGTGTTTTTAAAATACGGTTGGTTGAAAGCTCCGGTAATTCATGAATGTCGAAATAACCAATATCTAAAACGTCAAATCCTTTTTGCAAATCAGAGGAAGTTGCTTCGCAATAAAAAGCCATTTTAAACACATAGTATGGCTCAGCAGGATGATCATGCTTGTGCTTATCAAATACCGCCAGCAAATGTTTTACTTCAGCATCCAATCCTGTTTCTTCTTTTATTTCTTTAATGATGGTTTCTTTGGCACTATAACCCACATCGGCCCAGCCACCCGGCAAGCTCCATTTGCCGTCTGTTGATTCTTTTACCAGCAGTATTTTATTTTCTGCATTCAAGACCAGGCCACGTATATCAACCTTTACTGTTGGATAATCGCCTGCAACGGGTAGTAACTCTTTTAATTCTTCAACAGGTTGATTGCTGAACCTGCTGATCATGCGTAGCGATATTTCCCGCAATTCTTCATAGCGTTCTTTATCAAATTCATTTGTGTGGTAGAGTAGGCCAAGATCGGCAATGGACAGTAAACGTGTAATGTCACGCATCAATTCGTTTGTCATTCATTAAAGTTATAAGCAGACCAATCATCATCGGCTTTTTGTAAAATAAAATCTTTGTGATTGACAATAAGTTGGCATTTGGGAAAACGTTTTGCAAGTATGGTTAAATTGCCCAACTCTTTTTCTGTGTCATCAACACTCACCAGCAATGTTTGCAGGGAATGATCTGCACTTAATTGCAGCAAGCCATTTATGCTGATGGGTGTGCCGCCAATATGCAGTAGTTCAAGTCCTTTGATGTTGTTGATATGAGCAATAGCGCCATCATCAATATCATTACAACCTTTCAACCGCAATTCTTTAATGAAGCTGAGTTTTGTTAGCTGTTCAATTGCGTCGTTTGTAATTTCTGTTTCATCAAGATCAAGCATGTTAATGGATTGTACATGTGTCACCATCAGTTCTATTTCTTCATCTGTTACACTGTTCCAAATACGGAAGTTTACACGGTCAAGATGTGCAGGAACAGCATCAGGCAACTGCGGTTTACTGAAGTACGCAAATGTGCTCCAGAATTGCTGCTCTTTCAGTTTTTGTTTTTTCTTTTTTCGCAAGTTGTTAGCGGTGATTTATTGATCCTGGTTTGAGATAGCTCCTTTCACAATTAGAAACTGAGCAGCTGCATAAGTGATCATTACTGCTAAACTCAACAGCAGGTGCTTGTATGCAAACAGGTTAACCGCAAGAACAGAATCGGAAAGCACGAACAAAATTGCTCCTGTAATAAAAAGGGTTGCAGTTCTATCCTTCAGTTGATATTTCGTATTCAGCGCCAGCAATAACATGCTGCCAATTGTAATACCGTAAACTGTAACCGGAATTTTTAAACTGTTGAGATAGGGAAACAGTAACCACAAAAAGAATATGATGTATAGCAATATTGCTAACGCAATAACAGGCTTTTGTTGTACAAGCCCTTTTTTGCCTGTTCCTGTTTTTGCGAAATAGATGATATAGAAAATATGAGCCAGTAAAAACGAAACCAATCCCGGTATAAACAACCCTTCCATTTGCAGCAACACATCGCCACCCCATGAAAACAACAATGCAGCGATGATAAGAAAGAAACTCTTTGTAGTTCGTTGTGTACAGGAAATGTAAAAGCCGATCATCAGTAACGGCATCAGCAATGGCTTGGTAAACCAGCGTTCATACCCCATGTTCAAATAAATGAACAACAGATCAAGTAGTACCACAATGGCATACACATACCAGGCGATAATTGCTTTCCGTTGTCCGGCTAACATAGTTAAAATACTTTCGCTTTAATGCCGTAATACTTAAACAACGAATCTTTTACAAAGGCTGTATCACGTAAAGGTCTTGCAACATGTAAAATAAGCTGGTAGTTTGTACTGTCTTTCATTTCTAACTGCAACTCCCTTGCTCTGCCTTTATGAAATGCAATACGTGCATCTGCTTTTGCTTTCGAAGACAATGTTTCAACAATCAGTTTAAACGAAGAGGTATCAAGTATTGCTGAAGGTTGAGTAGCAACTTGTGCTGTATCTTTTATAAATGTTGAACTGTCGGGCTGCTGAACAAGCGGCGTATCTGCTGCCGCAGCAACCTGTTCGGTATTTTCATTTTCCGGAGTAGTTGTTTGCTTTTTAGGAAAGGCCTGCCAAACAGCCCATCCTATTAGTGCAAGTGCAATAATTATTCCACTGATGATTATCGGTTTTTTGGAACTCTTCCTTTCTTCATGTGAAAAATCGATCTCTGTTTCACCTTCGGCCAAAACAGTGCGGTCACGCACATGATCGGTATTGATCGAATCAATTTTTTCCAAAGCAGGGCTTCCCTGTTCAAAGGTGAGCAGGTTGTCTTTGGCTTTCATGATAGAGCCAATACCCTTCAGCGGAAAAGGCTTGCCGATATTGATGAGTTGTAACCCATTGCTTACATACGATTCAAGATCGCTCATGGCAAGCGGTTTCATTTTGCCGGTTTGCTGCATCAGGAATTGGAGCAAATCATCGGGTACCACTGCATTGCGGTTCATGGTAAACGAAATAGTGCCTTCAGGCCATCCTTCTTCTTTCAGTTCATAAACATTTACGGAGGGATCAAGATCGAAACGACCGAGACCCGGAAGAGTAAGTGTTTTCTCCTTATACAAAAACTGGGATAGTAATTCCTGGATTTTCACGGATAATTTTTTTCAAACATACTTAAAAAGCTTGTTTTATCATAGAAATGAGCTGATTGAGTTTTTTGAAGCCTGCAGCTGGTAAGGGTAAACCCCTGCAGGGCAACCCGCAATTCTTCGTTAAATAAACAAGCTGGCTGGCCTCACTTGCCTACATTTGCAAAAACGAATTGAATGCTTTCTGCGCAGGATAAGGAATTTGTAGAGTGGTGGAGCAAGAACCGGAACAAAGAAAAAAAGCTGGTGAAGCAATTAGCTGTGGGATTACCATTGGGTCTTGCGTTTGGCGTTCCCATTTTGTTAAGTGTAATGTTCCGTGGCTGGTATAAGAGTATGACGTATGTATCGGGCTCTCAGCTAACGATAATACTCATTGCTGTATTGCTCATCGTGGTGTTTTATGCCGTTTTTCGCATGCGGTTTAAATGGGAAATGAACGAGCAACGGTATAATGAGTTGCTGAAAAAATCAGAACAGGAGGCAACGCCGGAGCAGAAATGATTGTCACTGAAAAGAAAAGAACTGATAACTAAATATTGAACGAAACAAAACAAAGTATTATGAAGTATGTGTTTGGGTTAGTAATGGCTGTTGCAGTATTAACGGCTTGTAAGAAAAAGAATGAAGGTTGTCCTTACGAAGCAGAAAATACCAATGCTTCTGCACAGGAAGAAACAATGGTGACAGATTATATTTCTGCCAACAATATTACTGGAGCTGCTGAACTTGGCAGCACAGGTATGTATTATGTAATAGATGTGCAGGGTAACACCAATAAGCCAGCGTTGTGCAGTACTGTTGTAGTAAAATATACAGGTAAGCTTACAAACGGAACAATCTTTGACCAAACACAAAGTGGGGCAAGTGCTTCGTTTACGTTAGGTACTGTAATTGAAGGCTGGAACCGCAGTTTGCCTTTAATTGGTGAAGGTGGAAAGATCAGGTTGTACATTCCTCCGGCACTGGGCTATGGTGAGTATGGCTCGTTTAATCCGAACACCGGTATTTATGTCATTCCCAAAAATGCAGTGTTGATTTTTGATATTGAACTTGTGTCTGTTTACGGTTATTAGAATCATCATTCGTTATAATTAATTTGGATAAAGTCCCGGCTGCCACCTGTAGCCGGGATTTTTGTTTGCTTACATTTGTAAAAATTATCAGTCTTGCCTTACGAGCCTATTTCCGTTTTCGATATGTTTAAGATCGGCGTTGGTCCTTCCAGTAGTCATACGCTTGGGCCATGGCGTGCCGCACAACGTTTTGTACAATCGCTGCAAACAAAACAACCGCTTGAGCAGGTTGTTTCTGTTCGGGTATTGTTATATGGTTCATTGGCGAAAACAGGAAAAGGTCACGGCACAGATGTAGCCGTGCAGCTTGGGTTGTGTGGCGATGATCCGGTAACATTTGATGTAAACGCAATAGACAGCAAGATCAACGACATTGCTGCTATGAAGGAAATTGTACTGGGAGGAAGGCATGAAATTCAGTTTGATCCAAGAGAAGATATTGAGTTCCTGATGACGGAAAGTTTACCGTTTCACCCGAATGCAGTTACATTCCTGGCATCTTTTCATAATGGAGAATCTGTAGCCGAAACGTATTATTCCATCGGTGGTGGTTTTGTGGTAAAAGAAAATGAAGAAACTACCAGCCATGCACAGGTGCAATTACCTTTTCCGGTAGATACGGCAAAAGACCTGTTACACTGGTGTATGAAAACCGGTATGAGTATAAGTGAAATTGTGATGGAAAATGAAAACGCATGGCGTAGTGAAGAAGAAACAAAACAAGGAGTCCTCAACATCTGGCGGGTAATGCATGAATGTATATTCAGAGGATGCCACACAGAAGGTTATTTACCCGGCGGTTTAAACGTGAAGCGACGTGGTGCAGGATTAAATAAAAAATTACTGCAACAAAAGGCCTACAGCGATTTTAAGGA
>JAACZX010000582.1 GCA_009996555.1 Chitinophagaceae bacterium
GAAGGGAGATGCAAATCAAATTGATTACGGCTTCAGGATTTATGATCCACGGGCTGGGAAATTTTTAAGTATTGATCCCCTTACAAAAGCATACCCTTGGTACACCCCCTACCAGTATGCTGGAAATAAACCCATCAGATATGTTGATCGGGATGGGCTAGAGGAGGCAGAGGCTAATATTGAGAACAATATGGTATATCAGACTTATCAAATAAAAGCTTCTGTAACTAATACATTAATACGTTTATCACCTAACCGGGAAAAGAATAAATTAAAAACTGAGTTTGCAAAAGCAGGGATTACAGACGAAACTTTCATAAATAATTATCAAATCAGGCTAAGAACAATAGTAACCAATCATCCTTCCGACGAACTCAACCCACAGGCTTGGTTTGAAATAGAGAATAAGTATGTAATAGAAGCAAAAACTTCGTTCGGAAGGGAAATGCTTGAAGCTGCTTTTGATGTACTAAGTATTGCATCTGTCGTTCCTTCGCCGGGCTCAACAGGATTTTTGGCTGCAAGAGGCGGTGGCCAAATTCTTATAACTGAGATGCGAAAATCAATGGGTATTCTTTATAATGCCCGAAGGATTGCGACAATAGGGGTTAATAATGGCTTACAAGGCTTGCATAAATTAGAAGATGTCATGGAAGCTGGGATGGCTTTTGTTGGGTCAGGTGCCCAAAAAATTTATGCAGAAGGAGGGCGGTTTATTGGTTGGGAAAGCGCCGACGGGCTCAAGCTATTTAGGCCATCTGCTTTTAAGACCAAAGGGTTAGCCGCAGAAACAAATCAAGCAAATTTTATGCAAAGAACTTCAAAGGAATATTCATGGACTAGCAAGTCTGAAGAGGTAAAGAAACACATATCAAACACTCATGTAACGACTGATAAGAAATTTGATTATGGTAAAGAACGTTTATATACTGAATAAATGATAAAAATAAAAGTAGCTGATTTTCTGATAGAAAATTTGGTGGGTGATCCAGAAACTAATAGTAAAAATTTTTGTTTGTCACTTGCTATTTTTTATACAACATCAGATAAAAACAATATTGACGATTTGGAGATAGATGATATGGATTATTTTAATCTTATACTAGGTACTCCACTTGGCTTAAATTCTTATTTTGAATCACTATTAAATAAGAGTGAAGACGAATTAGTTTTTTTTCCGCATTGTGCAATTGTAAAACAATTTGACAAAGAAAAAATACTGAATGCGATAAAAATTAAGCTGGAAAGCATTGTTGGAAAAAATGAACGATACATGATTGCTAATGCCTTGATATATTTTGATTGGCAATATCAGGATGATTTTATTGAAATGAATAAACTTTTTGGATAATTTTTTCATTCGCTGCCGAGGTGTGTCACGAATCAAAGTTCAGGATAAGTTCTTTGAATGCTGGATAAAAGATGGCAGACGGCCTTTTTGCCCTTGTTGGTGTTCCTCTTTGTTTCATTCTTGGCATTGTTGCTTTGGCACATGTTAGCATAGCTGCTGAACAAAAGCATCTCAGCCGTTGTTGCGTGTTTTCACCAACAACGACATCAGGATATGAAGATGAAAATATTGTACTACATTTTTTGTAGCTTGTTTTTGCATGATAAACTCCGATCACCATCCTCAATTTTTTACGGCAACTATTCTTGAATGGAAACACTTGCTGAAAGAAGATAAATACAAAGACATTATTCTTGACAGCTTGCGGTTTCTTGTAAAGCAACAGCGGGTGGTAGTAAACAGTTTTGTAATAATGAGTAACCATATTCATCTTATCTGGCAAGCAATAAACGGGTTTACTCCCCAACAGGTGCAGCAAAGCTTTTTAAAGTATACAGCACAACAAATAAAGTTTGATTTGCAAAAGAATAATCAGCAGTTGCTGGAAGAGTTCAGGGTAAATGCTAAAGATCGCATGTTTCAATTTTGGGAGCGAAATTCATTAAGTATTGATTTGTATAGCGAAGAAGTGTACTTACAAAAAGAGAATTACATTCATAATAATCCTGTAGAAGCCGGGCTATGTAAATTTCCTGAAGAGTATTATTATTCATCAGCCAGGTATTACGAAATGCTGGAGGATGACTTTGGCTTTCTTACACATTGGCGAGAGTAGCGCCAGCATTGGTACATGAGTCGTTGGTGAAAACACACAACGACGGCGGGCAGTAGGGCTACTCTCAACTTTGTACAATACTCAACGATCTGCAACACCAACAAGGGCAAGAGAAACAGTATCTATCAGTTTTGGCGTCAAGACAACCAGCCAAAAGAATTATTCAGTGAAAAATTTACTTAACAGAAGTTAAATTACATTCATAACAATTTAGTTGAAGCTGGTATTGTTGAAAAAGCAGAAGAGTATTTTTATAGTAGTGCAAGAGATTACTATCACGGGAAACAATGCGGGTTACTTGAAATTGACTTTTTGTACTGATATGAACAAATACTGAGTTGCAAACTCAGTATAGCGCTCAACAACTTATCTATCATGGGCAAATGTTTACCAGTATGATATGAATTGAAGACTACGGATAGCTGGGTATGCCTGGGTTATTATGACCAATCCCCGTCTGACCGGACGGGCAGGATGTACACATGATCATTGGTAGCAATAAAATTCCTTTGGAGGATATTGTTCGTGATATGAAACGACATACATCTGTTGAATTAAAGAATGCTATAAAACAGCATCCAGGCGAAAGCAGAAAAGAGTGGATACTATGGATGATGG
The DNA here is from genome assembly GCA_009996555.1 of Chitinophagaceae bacterium. Classification (GTDB taxonomy): domain Bacteria; phylum Bacteroidota; class Bacteroidia; order Chitinophagales; family Chitinophagaceae; genus Lacibacter. Next base: position 2,745 of record JAACZX010000582.1, read on the forward strand.
AACAGGCTGGTAAAAAAAACAGCAATAATGCATCATTTCAATTGTGGCAACAACATAACCAGCCAATTGAATTAAGTACGATTGAGATGTTGCAACAAAAACTGGATTATATTCATAACAATCCGGTAACGGCAGGTATTGTTGATAAGGCCGAAGAATATTTATATAGCAGCTCACGGGATTACTACTATGGAAAACATTGCGGATTGTTTCCAATAGTTTTTATTGAATAGTTTTTTTAAGTGCTGGCAGTATAATATTCAGGCACAGGAAGCCAAAGCACAAAACCATCGCCTCATTCCTGCGCCAGGTTTCCGAATGTTAACGCTTACATACTTGGACTAGTTGGGGACAGCTTCCAACTTTTTGTTCATTACTGATCTGTTACTACAACCAGCTTTATTTGTTTGGAACACTAAGGATAGCTGGGTTACTTGAATTCACAAACAATATCGGTTCCATTCGCTTGCTCAATAGTTATTTCTCTAAAACCTCGAACAGTAGAAACAATTATTTTTTTTAAGCCAACATAATCACTTACGCCTTTATTATTTCGTTTAACAATAAAAGTATAGTAATCTTCTTTCGCTGATATTTTTTTACTTCCTTGAAGAATTATATGACTATTCCCCAACAGATAAGAGGAGGAAATAATATCCCATTCAGCCCCTCCTTTATCTCCGAAATATAAAAATAGTTGTTCTCGTTTTGCTGCAGAATCTTGCAGATTTTGAAAGTCAACATTTAGCCAATATATTGAATCATGACTTACTCTTATATAAGCAGAAGAAGATGATTTGTTATTTTCAAAATCAAATTTGATAATGTTATACACCTTCCCATTAATAAGACTTTGCTTTTTAAAATGACGATACTCCGCTTTTATGTTGTAGCTGGAAGCCCATCCTTTTACTTTTTTACACTTTGTTGTTGTGCTTTTCTTTAGCCAGTTAAAATCTTTCTGGACATCCACCCCGCAAAAAAAAATGACCCATATTCCAAAAAATAAGGTGTATAGTTTCATAAATGGTATCTTAAAAAGTGATTTTAGGCATATTTGCTTTCATTTTGTTTTGCATTTGTCCTGCCTCTTTCTTTTGTAATTGAAATGAGTGAAATAAAGACATTGTTTGAGATGCACTATTTCTGTAGTTTATAAGTGAATTCAACATGCTCCCTATATTAATATTGTTACCTGATATAGAATTATCAAAAACTTTCATCACGTTTTTAATCGATTTACTCTTTTCAAAATTCAAATTATTTATTTCTTTTTTTAAAGCATCAGCCGGACTTTTACTCGTAGGTATGTCTGGTGTACCCCCTAAAAACATACTACTGGTTGCGCCAAAATTGGTGTGCTCAACTGATGCGTCCCCAGAATTGGTTCCAGATATATGTGCTAGGAATTCGTGCATTAATAATTCTATCGCTCCTTTTAAATCATTCCCTCCTGATCCAACTGCTTTATCGTTTAAAAAAGTTGAATTTATTGATATCAAGCTAATTGTATGTCCATTAAATCTTGTTAAATCAATTCCATTAAAATTAAACAATGCCAAGTCTGGTGTAGAAGCAGTTCCTGGATAAACGATTGTTTGAGTTGTGGAGCTATAGTATGATGCCCCAGTATTTTGCGAATTTGTTATATCGTGGTAAGTGACACCCCCTGCACCGTTTCCAGATCCTGCTGCTCTATTAGTAAAATCTTGTACAGTGATAAAAATATGTTCAGTGCTACTGTTTTGAATAATCTGAAGTCCTTTAGCACTTGGAAGAGAAATTGCTGTTTTATAAGTATAATACAATGAACCGTTTCCGGCAATAATAAAGACACTATCGCCTTTTTGGTCTATTACACCTATAGGGTTGTTAATAAAAGCATTATATGGAGAATAGGATTGATATTTGCTTTTATAAGGATCAACACTCAAAAACCTCCCCAACCTCGGATCATAAATCCGCATCCCATAATCCTGCTGGTTGCCTTCTCCTTTT
>JAACZX010000020.1 GCA_009996555.1 Chitinophagaceae bacterium
GATGAATTACCACAGTCAGATATTCTTGCTTTTCCCGGTGCAGAAGGTGGTGGCCGTTACAGCTTTGGTGGCCGTGGTGGTAAAGTATTTGTTGTTACGAATTTAAATGATGATGGTCCCGGTAGTTTACGTTGGGCTTGCGAACAAGGAGGTGCAAGAATTATTGTATTCAATGTTGCAGGTATCATTCGTTTACAAACACCATTGATTATTCGTGCGCCATACATTACAATTGCCGGACAAACTGCTCCCGGCGATGGTGTATGTATTGCAGGTGAAAGTGTGTGGATCAATACACATGATGTTGTGATCCGTTATATGCGTTTCCGTCGTGGTGAAACATGGGTGGGACGCAGAGATGATGCCATCGGTGGTAATCCTGTCGGCAATATCATTATCGATCATGTGAGTGCAACATGGGGGCTTGATGAGAACATGAGTATGTATCGCCACATGTACAACGATAGTACAGGTAAAGCCGAAGACAAATTCGGCACCGTAAACATCACCATTCAGAATTCCATTTTTGCTGAAGCGCTCGATACATGGAATCATGCTTTCGGCAGTACACTTGGTGGAGAGAATTGCACATTTATGCGTAACCTCTGGGCAAACAATGCCGGCCGTAATCCATCTGTTGGCTGGAATGGTGTATTCAACTTTGCAAACAATGTTGTGTACAACTGGGTACACCGCAGTATAGATGGTGGCGATTACCGTGCACAATTCAACATCATCAATAATTATTTCAAACCTGGCCCGGCTACTCCAAAGAATACACCGGTTGGTCACCGTATTCTCAAGCCCGAAAGCGGACGAAGCAAACTCAAAGAAAAATATTACGGACGTTCCTATGTGAATGGCAATATCATGGAAGGTTACCCGGAGATCACAAAAGATAACTGGAACGGTGGTGTACAGGTAGAAGATGAACGTGATGCAGGTAAATACAGGGATTTTATGAAAGTGAATAAACCTTTACCAATGGCACCCGTTACTATTCTATCGGCTGAGGAGGCAAGAAAATATGTATTGGCAAATGCCGGTGCAACATTGCCAAAGCGTGATGCAGTTGATGCACGTATTGTAAAAGAAGCGACAACGGGTAAGGTGGAATTCAATCCAAATGTAAAGTTGCCGGAAACACAATTCAAGCATCGCCGAATGCCGATTGATTCATACAAGATTGGCATTATTACCGATCCTTCACAGGTTGGTGGTTATCCTGAATACAAAGGAACACCTTATGTTGACAGTGATAATGATGGTATGCCCGATGCGTATGAAGTGAAAGTTGGATTGAACCCTAAAGATCCTTCTGATTCCGGTAAGATTGCGAAGAACGGGTATAGCAATATTGAAAATTATCTGAACAGTGTGGTGAATGTGAAGAACGTAAAGCCTTCAACAACTCCAGCTAAGTAATGATGATCAGGAAAATGAAAGGCCAACTTTATTGGCCTATCATTTTTGCTGAATAAGTGATTATAAAGCCAATCGTTCCTGTAGAAATGAATTGAAAATGAAAAAAAATATTCTGTTGCTGGCAATCGCCACGCTTTCTGTTACAACCGCAGTGTTTGCACAATATCCAACTATTCCTCAGCGGGTGGAAGACTCAGCAAATGCTGTTTACAAACAATATCAGCAGCGCTCAAGTGAGCAATGGAAAAAAGCGCAACTTGTAGTAGAAGCGGAAGCAAAGAATGGTAAGCCTTATATTCCATGGGCTGCCAAACCAGAAGATCTTCCGCAAGCTTCTATTCCTGCTTTTCCCGGTGCGGAAGGTGGTGGTGCATTCAGTTTTGGTGGTCGTGGTGGTAAAGTATATGTCGTTACAAATTTAAATGATGAGGGCGAAGGAAGTTTTCGCTGGGCTTGTGAGCAGGGTGGTGCACGCATTGTTGTGTTTAATGTTGCTGGCATTATTCGTTTAAAAAGTCCGGTTAATATTAATGCACCTTATATTACCATTGCTGGACAAACAGCACCTGGTGATGGTGTGTGTATTGCCGGTGAAAGTGTGTTGATCAATACACATGATGTGGTGATCCGTTACATGCGTTTCCGTCGTGGTGAAACTGAAGTTACCCGCAGAGATGATGCTTTGGGTGGAAATGGTGTTGGTAATATTATCATCGATCATGTGTCGGCAAGCTGGGGTTTGGATGAGAACATGAGCATGTATCGTCATGTTTATGATAGAGGCGGTGCCAAACAGGAAAAATTACCTACAGTAAATGTTACGATTCAAAATTCAATTTTCTCTGAAGCATTAGACACATACAATCATGCATTCGGCAGTACCATTGGCGGATTGAACAGCACGTTCATGCGTAATCTCTGGGCGAATAACATCAGCCGTAATCCTTCAATTGGCATGTATGGCGATTTTGGATTCGTCAACAACGTAATTTTTAACTGGTGGAACCGCAGTGCAGATGGTGGCGATAACAATTCCCGGTATCAATTCATCAATAATTATTATAAGCCTGGTCCATTAAAGCCGGAATCAGGAAGGGATAAAGCGAACGCCAATGTATATGGTAAAGCTTATGTTGCCGGGAATATTGTTGAAGGCAACGACAGGGTAACAAAAGATAATTGGAACGGAGGTGTGCAGGTGGGCGACAATGGCGAAGGAGGCAAACATCTAAATGATATTCGGGTGAATGAACCATTCCCAATGGCCAAGGTGAACATTATACCAACAAAAGATGCTTACAATTATGTGTTGGCAAATGTTGGTGCAAATTTACCAAGGAGAGATCCGGTTGATACAAGAATTATTGAAACAGTAAGAACAGGAAAGATTTTTTATAAAGAAGATGGGTTGACAGATATTGGCCAACAATACATCAAGCGTCGCCTGCCTTCAGATTCTTACAAGCAGGGAATTATTTCGCATCCGTCGCAAGTGGGTGGTTACCCTGAGTATAAAGGCACGCCTTACAAAGACAGTGATAATGATGGTATGCCTGATGCGTATGAAGTAAAAAATGGCTTGAATCCGAAAGATGCATCTGATGCAGGAAAGATCAGTAAGAATGGTTACAGTAACATTGAAAACTATCTCAACAGTGTTGTGGATATAGATAATGTAAAACCGGCAGAAGGGAAAAAATAAGGATACTGCGATACAGACAGTTTTGTATCTTATAATAGTTTTGAATTAGAATACACGTGAAACAAAAAGCCGTATATCAATTTCTTGTTTTAATTAGTCTTATAAGTCAACAGGTTTTACTTGCACAAAAGCCGGTAAAGCCTGTTCCTCCTTTATCCAGTGACAAAGGGAAATTGGTTTACTCACCTGATCAATTGGGTAATCGTATTCCTGATTATTCTTACAGTGGTTACAAAGCATCGGAACAACCGATACCGAATGTTGATGTAAAGGTTGTTGTGCCTGTAAAAGCAGGTGATGCAACATTGCGTATTCAATCAGCACTTGATTATGTAGCTACTTTACCTGCTGATGCAAATGGTTTTCGTGGAGCAGTGTTGTTGCAAAAGGGAACCTATGAAGTGTTTGGACAATTACGCATTATTGCATCAGGTGTTGTGTTACGTGGCAGCGGCATTAATGCAACTACAATTGTTGGCGCTGGCACAGGAAGATTGGCATTGATCAAAATCGTTGGCAAAAAAATAAATCAGTCTTCAACTTCGGGGATAAAAATCACTGATGCATACGTGCCGGTGAATGCCATGAGTTTTCATGTGGATGAAGCGATCAACACAAAAGAACATTCAAACAGAATTATTATCCGTCGCCCATCAACAGCCAACTGGATACAGTTACTGGGAACCGATCATTTTGGTGGAGGCATTACAGCACTTGGCTGGAAACCCGGCGAACGTGATGTGCTGATGGATCGTACCATTACAAAAATTGAAGGCAATACGGTTTACATTGATGCGCCAATAACATCTGCGCTCGATACAACTTATGGAGGGGCAACCATTTCTTTTTATAACAATGAAGGACGCATCAATAATTGCGGCGTTGAAAATGTGAAGTTGATCTCCACTTATAATAAAGCAAATCCAAAAGACGAAGATCATCGATGGAACGCCATCAATATTGAAAACGCAGAAGATTGCTGGGTGAGGCAAATCACGTTTCAGCATTTTGCAGGCAGTGCAGTGAGTGTACTGGAAACTTCAAAACGAGTGACTGTTGAAGATTGCATTTCATTGGCACCCGTTTCTGAAATTGGTGGTCAACGTCGCTATACTTTTTTAACCACCGGTCAGCAAACATTATTTCAACGTTGTTATGCCGAGAATGGTTATCATGATTTTGCTGTGGGCTTTTGTGCAGCAGGTCCCAATGCGTTTGTACAATGCGAATCAATTCTTCCTTATAGTTTTAGTGGAGCGATTGATAGTTGGGCAAGCGCTGTGTTGTTTGATGTGGTGAATGTTGATGGTAATGCGTTGCGTTTTGGCAACCGCTATCAGGATGGCAATGGTGCAGGCTGGGCCGCAGCGAATAGTTTATTCTGGAACTGCACCGCTGCACGCATTGATTGTTACAAACCACCTACGGCACAAAACTGGGCATTCGGCAGCTGGAGCCAGTTTGCAGGCGATGGTTACTGGAACGAAAGTAACAACAGCATTATACCAAGAAGTTTGTTCTATGCGCAATTGCGTGAACGCCTGAATAAAAATACAGATGCGCAGGCACAGATCATGGATGTGCCCACAGAAGCAAGCAGCAGTCCATCAGTTGAAGTGGCGCAACAGCTGACAAAAGAAGCATCCAAACCAAAACAACTCATTAAAGACTGGATTGCACAGGCATCAGCAAGAATAAAAATTCCTGTTGAAGCTGCCGGTATAAAAACAATTGATCAGATTGGACTTAATAAAATAACAACGCCATCACTTGCACCTGCATTAACCATTAAAAATGGTGTATTGGTTAGAGGTACAGAATATGTTGCAGGAAGAAGAACCAATGTGCAATGGTGGAGTGGCGGATTACAGGCAAAAGATATCAGGGAAGCAAGGCCGCATATTACTCGATTTGTTCCTGGTCGCAGCGGAAAAGGTTTAACAGATAACCTCGAGGAAGTGGCAAACGAAATGAAAACAAGCAACACCGTTGCACTTGAACATAATTATGGTTTGTGGTACGATAGAAGAAGAGATGATCATGAACGCATCCGCAGAATGGATGGTGAAGTATGGCCACCGTTTTACGAATTGCCTTTTGCAAGAAGTGGAAAAGAAACAGCATGGGATGGGTTAAGCAAATACGATCTTACAAAGTATAATTTGTTTTACTGGAGCCGTTTAAAGCAGTTTGCCGATCTTGCTGATCAGAATGGACTGGTGTTGATGCACCAGAATTATTTTCAACATAACATTATTGAGGCAGGTGCACACTATGCTGATTTTCCCTGGCGAACCGCAAACAATATCAATAACACAGGTTTTGTTGAGCCGGTAAATTATGCAGGTGATAAACGTATTTTTTATGCTGAACAATTTTACGATCTGTCGAATCCTGTTCGCAAAGAGCTGCATAAAAAATACATCCGCCAGTGTTTGGCGAATTTCAAAGACAATAACGGTGTCATTCAATTGATCAGCGAAGAATATACAGGCCCTTTGCATTTTGTAAAATTCTGGCTCGATGTAATTCGTGAGTGGGAAAAAGAAACAGGCAAGCATCCGTTGATTGCATTGAGTGTAACCAAAGATGTGCAGGATTCAATTCTTGCAATGCCTGCGTATGCTTCAGTTGTTGATATCATCGACATCCGTTACTGGCATTACCAGGCTGATGGTACAGCGTATGCACCAAAGGGTGGAGAAAATTTAGCACCTCGCCAGCATGCACGTTTATTGAAACCAAAGAAAACAAGTTTTGAGCAAGTGTATCGTGCAGTAAAAGAATACCGGGCAAAATTTCCAGGCAAAGCCGTGATGTACAGCGGCGATAGTTATCCTGAGTTTGGTATTGCAGTCTTCATGGCAGGCGGAAGCATGCCGGTGTTGCCTGTAAATATTGATGCCGCAATATTAAATGCTGCAACGGGCATGAAACCAGTTGCGTCTTCCAATACAAATGAATATATATTGAGCGATGGCAAAAACAGTATTGTATATAATACAGTAACAAGAAAATTTGAGAAACGATAAAACCGGTATTCGCAAGTGAAATAACAGTTGTCGGAATATTATTGCTTAGTGATGGAATAAATTACTGACTTGATGGAAATATTTCTTCTTAAAAGGCTTTTTCATTATTGAAAGTTACCTTTAAGACTTACCGGTTGTTGAGCTGCAGGGGTCGTTTAAAAAGAGTTGTTGGAAAGCCTGATGGCTCGTTCCGGTTTTGAAGATTTTTTATTTTTTATTGTTGATTTCAAAGTCAGAAGATTTTTTTAACGATGAAGACTCTCTTACAACGATTTGCTTCGGCTACTCTGCAAATGGTCATACTCGCCATTTTTACTTTCCTGTTCTGTATACAAAGCAAGGCACAGGTAAAACAATTAAAAGTTTCTCCCAACAAACGATTTTTTCAAACAGTTGATGGTAAACCATTTTTCTGGATCGGTGATACAGGTTGGTTGCTGTTTGTAAAATGCAGCAGGGAAGATGCGATCCGTTATCTTGAAACAAGAAAGCAGCAAGGCTTTAATGTGGTACAGGTAATGGTACTGCACGATATGAACAATACCAAAAATGTGTACGGCGATTTTGCATTGATTAACGAAGATGTGTCAAAGCCCAATACAACTCCGGGCAACAACTTTGCAAATAAGGATGCTTATGATTATTGGGATCATGTAGATTTTATTGTAGATGAAGCAGCGAAGCGTGGTATCTATATGGCCATGGTTCCTATTTGGGGCAGCAATGTAAAAGGCGGCAAGGTAAGTGTGCAGCAAGGCGAAGCGTATGCAACATTTTTGGCGAATCGCTATAAAAACAAACCAAACATTATCTGGCTCAATGGTGGTGATGTAAAAGGAACAGAAGGAATGGATGTGTGGAAAGTGATTGGACCAACCTTAAAAAGACTGGACCCAAAACATTTGCTTACATATCATCCACGTGGCCGCACTTCATCAAGCGATTGGTTTCATAATGAATCATGGCTTGACTTTAATATGTTTCAAAGCGGACATAAGAATTATGCACAGGATACCAGCAGCAATGAAACAAATCATTACGGCGAAGACAACTGGAAATTTGTTGATGTTGATTATAACTTAAAGCCAGTGAAGCCAACTATGGATGGTGAACCATCATACGAAAATATTCCGCATGGATTACACGATAGTTTGCAGCCCCGCTGGACGGATGCTGATCTTCGTCGCTATGCTTACTGGAGTGTGTTTGCAGGTGGCGCCGGTTTTACTTATGGTGAAAATTCAACGATGCAGTTTAATAAGATGGGCGACTGGACGGCGAACTATGGCGTAAGAATGAATTGGAAAGACGCCTTGCTTTCACCCGGTGCAACACAAATGCTGCATTTGAAAAAACTGATGTTGAGTAAATCTTATTTTGATCGTGTGCCTGCACAGGAGTTGGTTGTGGATAGTGGCGAACGTTACAACCGTGTTGCCGCAACAAAGGGAACCAGTTATGCAATGTTTTATGTGTATAACGGAAGATCATTTACAATTGATGTATCAAAGCTGAAGTTTACAGCAACAAAAGCAAACTGGTTTAACCCTGCTAACGGCAAACAACAACCGGTTAAAGGATATAAAAAAGGCACAACCAGTTTTGATCCTCCCGGTGAACAGAAAGATGGAAACGATTGGGTATTGATCCTTGAGGCCTCCCCAAACCCCTCCAAAGGAGGGACTTTAAAACCCTAAATTCATAATTGCAGAAAATAATTCAGATGTTGAATTGGAAGAAACGAAAGTTGATTTTAGAATTGAAGAACCGCTCTTTTCCCTCCGGGGAAAGAGTAGGAGTATGGGGCTTTGTTTTGCTTTTATTTTTCTCATCCTGTTCAAACAAAGCCTACCTCTTCACATCCTTTCATGAACCGGCTGATGCAGGTTTGCGGATGTTGTACAGTTATGATGGAAAAAACTGGACAGATATTGACACCGTTCTTTTACAACCGAAAGTGGGCAGCCAAAAAGTAATGCGTGATCCCAGCATGGTGCAAGGCCCCGATGGTACATTTCATTTGGTGTGGACGAGTAGCTGGCGTGGTGATCTTGGTTTTGGTTATGCATCATCAAAAGATCTGTTGCATTGGAGTGAGCAGCAGTTTATTCCTGCTATGCAGAATGAACCATCAACAGTGAACACATGGGCGCCTGAATTATTTTATGATGATGAAGCAAAGCAATACATCATCATTTGGGCAAGTTGCATCCCCGGCCGCTTTGAAAGAGGTATTGAGGAAGACAGCAACAATCACCGCATGTATGTTACAACTACACCGGATTTTAAAACATTCAGTGAAACAAAACTATTTCTCGATCCGAAGTTCAGTGTGATTGATGCAGTGATCGTAAAGCGGAAGAAAGATGACTATGTGCTGGTGCTGAAAGATAATACAAGACCTGAGCGGAATATAAAGGTGGCGTTCGGCACATCACCGCTTGGACCGTGGACAAATATTTCAAAACCATTCTCCGATAATTTCACCGAAGGTCCTTCGGTGGTAAAGTTAAAAGATGAATGGCTGATCTATTATGATTCGTACCGAAAGAAAATTTATGAAGCAGTTGCAACAAAAGATTTTGTGACGTTTGAAAATGTAACCACAAAAGTAAAGGTGCCGGAAGGGCACAAACATGGAACGATTGTTCCGGTGAAGAAAAAAGTGATTAGAAGATTGTTGAAACCCTGACGGCGGTTACAAACCCCGTCAGCGGTTGAAGTAAAATAAAGAAATAATGAAATTGATTAGCAGGTATATTCTGGTTGCAGCGATTGTTTTTTTCGCCCCTTTATGGAAAGGGGGTTTAATTGCTCAAGACACTGTTCGCTACACAGGAACGACTTTGTCGAACGTGGATTATCATCACGGGCAATTATCGCCTGCTGTTGGTGTACACAATATTCAAACCATGCGGGCCAATCGTGCAGATACAGGTGCAATATCATGGACATACAATCATGCACCCATGTTGGCGTACTGGAACAATACTTTTTATCTGGAATATTTAAGTGATCCTGTTGGAGAACATATTCCTCCCGGTCAAACATTGCTGCAAACTTCAAAAGATGGCTACAGCTGGAACTATCCTGTTGTCATCTTTCCTCCTTACAAAGTACCTGATGGTTTGGTGAAGCCGGGTAAAACAGATACTGCAAAGAATGCCTATGCCGTCATGCATCAACGTATGGGCTTTTATACATCAAAGGCAAAACGCATGTTTGCATTGGCGTTTTATGGTATTGTGCTCGGACAAAAAGATGATCCGAACGATGGGAATGGAATTGGTCGTGTTATCCGTGAAATAAAAGCGGACGGAAGTTTTGGTCCGATCTATTTCCTTCGTTATAATCATTCATTTAATGAAAAGAATACGTTGTACCCATTTTATAGATCATCAAAAGACAAAGGATTGATCGCCGCATGTGAAGAAATTTTGAACACTCCTTTGCTGATGATGCAGACAGTGGAAGAAGCTGATCGTAATGATCCATTGATTCCTTTGCAAAAAGATTTTAAGGCATTCAATTATTATCATTTACCGAATGGCAATGTGGCAGCGCTCTGGAAATCGGCACTCACAAGTATTTCCAAAGATGAAGGAAAAACCTGGCAGTACAATCCAACAAGAGCACCGGGTTTTGTCAACTCCAATGCAAAGATTTGGGGACAACGCACCAGCGATGGAAAATATGCAACAGTGTATAACCCCTCTGAATTTCGCTGGCCTCTAGCCGTTAGTGTAAGTAATGATGGATTGAACTATACTAACCTGCTGCTGGTAAATGGCGAGATCACTTCTATGCGTTATGGCGGTGCATATAAAAGCTATGGTCCGCAGTATGTGCGTGGCATACAGGAAATGGATGGTAAACCTGCAGATAACAATATGTGGGTGACGTATAGTGTGAACAAAGAAGATATGTGGGTAAGCCGTATTCCTGTTCCTGTGATAAGTAAAGTAACAGCACATGTAAATGATGTATTCAATAACATGAACGCTGGAAAGGAATTGAACGAATGGAATATTTACAGTCCGCTTTGGTGCAGGGTGAATGTGGAAACGGTCAACAGCCAGAAAGTAGTTGCATTACATGACAGTGATCCTTTTGATTATGCAAAAGCAGAACGCCTGTTTCCTGAATCAAAAAATGTAACAATTGAATTTACAGTAAGTGCGCAACAAACAAACACCGGTAGTCTTGAAATTGAATTACTTGATAAAAAAGGAACAGCCACGCTTCGCTTAATGCTCGATTCAACAGGAAGCATTTTAACCAAGCAGGGATATCGCAATAAAAGTTTGGGTAAATACAATGCCGGCGAACAATTGAATATCAAAATTGAGTTGAACACAACAACCCGTTTTTATACTGTTACGATCAATAATGGCAAGCCAAACCTGAATCTCTTTTTTCAACCTGTTGAATCGGTTGAACGTTTATCGTTCCGTACCGGAGCTGTGCGTCGTTTCCCCGATGCAGATACCCCAACCGACCAAAATTATGATTTGCCCGGTGCAGATGCTAAAGCGAAAGAAGCAGTTTATTTTATTCATTCAGTAAAAACGAGGCAACCGTAATGAGTAACCTGAAATTTAAAGCAGAGTTTTTCTCGCAACGTCCGCAGCGGAGCCGCAGCGTTCGCAGCATGAAATTGTTTTTCCTCTGTGCCTCCCTGTCTCTGTGGTTCAACTCTTCTGCGCAGCAAAAGCCGTACATATTAAAACAGGATAACTTCAAACATTATGTTGATTATTTCAACAAAATGGAAGAGCCGAATATTGAACAAGCCGTCCTCAATGCAAAAAGCTGGGAGTGGATGAAAAAGAATATCCCCTTGTTTGAATGTCCGCAACAGAATTTTGAAGAGATCTTTTACTACCGCTGGTGGACATTACGTAAGCACATCAAAAAAACAGAAAAAGGATTTGTGTTTACCGAGTTTTTAGTACAACGCAGTTATGCTGATAAATACAATCTCATCTCCAGTGGTCTTGGTCATCATATCTACGAGTCAAGATGGCTGCACGATAAAACCTACATGGATAACAACCTGCATGTTTGGTATCGTGGCAACGATGGAAAGCCATTGAAGAAGTTGCGTGCTTACAGCGGTTGGAATATGGATGCGATCTATAATCGTTTTCTTGTTAACGGCGATAAACAGTTTGTTTTGGATTTGCTCCCGGACTTAGAAGCGGATTACGCTGGATGGGAAACCGAACGGAAAAGAGCAGATGGGTTGTTTTGGCAGTACGACGTACGTGATGCAATGGAAGAAACCATCAGTGGCGGCAGAACGGAAAAAAATCCACGGCCTTCTATCAATGGGTATATGTTTGGTAATGCCAAAGCCATTGCTGCAATAGCAGCGATGAAAGCTGATGAAGACGTTGTTGCTTTGTATAATCGTAAGGCCGATTCGTTAAAACAGCTTACCCAAGGCAAACTCTGGAACAGCAAACACGCTTTCTTTGAAGTGTTGAAAGAGAAAGGTGATACGGCAGCGAATGTGAAAGAAGAGATCGGGTTCATTCCCTGGTATTTTAATATGCCTGATGCGCAATACAGCAAAGCATGGCAAAGCCTGATTGACACGAAAACATTTTGTGCACCATTTGGTATCACCACTGCAGATCGCAGTCACCCTGAGTTCCGTACACATGGTTGTTGCAAATGCGAGTGGGATGGTGCAGTGTGGCCTTTTGCAACAGCACAAACATTAACAGGCATGGCCAACCTGCTGAATAACTATCAACAGGATTATGTGGCCGATAGTAATTACTTCAGCTTGCTCAACACCTATGTTGAATCGCAGTATTATCGTGGCCGTCCTTACATTGGTGAATACCTCGACGAGAAGACGGGCTATTGGCTGAAGGGTGATGAAGAACGCAGCCGTTATTATAACCATTCAACGTTCAATGATCTTATCATTAGCGGATTGATTGGTCTGCGTCCAAGAGCGGATAATACCATTGAAGTAAATCCATTAGTACCTGATAACAAATGGAATTGGTTTTGTCTGGACAATGTGTTGTATCACGGTAAGATCGTTACCATTATCTGGGATAAGGACGGAACAAAATATAAAAAAGGCGCAGGTTTGAGTGTGTGGGTGAATGGAAAAAAAGTGGCTTCATCAATGAAGCTGGAAAAAATTACTGGAAAATTATGATTGGTTTATTTGCCACAAAGTCGCTAAGACAGAAAGTAACACAAAGAAAAATCTTTGTGCATCTCCGTGTTCTTTGTGCCTTCGTGGTTCTATTGCTTCCTTCTCTTTCTTACTCGCAGCAAACAGAAAAAATCTATCTCTCCGGAACAGGCAGCGATCAAACGGTGCAATGGGATTTCTTTTGTACCGGTGGAATGAATGCCAACAAGTGGACAAAGATCGCTGTGCCCAGTTGCTGGGAACTGCAGGGCTTTGGTAAGTACGATTATGGTTTTGCAAAAGATAGTGTGCGTGGAAAAGAAAAGGGGTTGTACAAACATCGGTTCAATGTACCTGCCAACTGGAAAGGCAAAGTCATCAATATCGTTTTTGAAGGCGTGATGACGGATGCCGAAGTGAAAGTAAACGGTAAGTCTGCAGGTGAGGTACATCAAGGTGCTTTTTATGCATTTAAATACGACATC
>JAACZX010000583.1 GCA_009996555.1 Chitinophagaceae bacterium
TTCTGCTTTACCGGCATTGGTAAACACAAGTGAATCGAGACGGTATGTAATGTATTTGCCCACCGTTAGTGGAACCAATTCGTCAATTGTAAGAGTTTCGAGTGTTTCGGTGCGTTTGCAGCTGTTCAGCAAAAGGAGCAGGGAGCAGGCAAGCAGTAAAGGTTTGCGAAAGAGTTCGGGCAGAATTCTGTTGAAGTTCATTTCAATATTTTTCGTTAGTTATTGGCTGTGTGAATTTGTGATGAAAAACAATTCAGGTGTTTTTTGCCCAGCGATCTTTTTGCATCACTCCTCACACAAAGCTAAGTTAGTTAATGATTTTGGGTTTTGCATGCTCTTGAGCGTGTTAATACCGGAACATCGCTGCACAAAAAAAGGCACGCAGAACGTACCTTATAACGTAAGAGTATTGAAATCATTGTTTTAAATAACTGGTTTCCGCATAATAATGCCGCCGCCAATTACTTCGTCACCTTCATAAAACACCGCACTTTGGCCCGGGGCAATACCTTTTGCTTCTTCATAAAACCGAACATTCACCGTGCCGTCAGCATTGGGGTAAAGGTTGCTTAATGTTCCTTTATCCTTGTAACGGATCTTGGTAATGGCTTCCATGCCCGGTGTAAGACTGTCGTATTTCAACAGGTTGATCTTGCCCACCTGCATTTCCTGTTTGTTGAGATCTTCTTCATCGCCCAGCACCACGGTATTTGTTTCAGGAACGATTTCGGTTACAAAAACAGGTTTACCGAACGTAATATCCAGCCCTTTGCGTTGGCCGATGGTATAGAAAGGGTAGCCTTTATGCTGGCCAAGAACTTTACCTGTTTTGTCAACAAAATTGCCACCGTTTACTTTTTCTTCCAATCCATCAACACGGCGTTTGAGGAAACCACGGTAATCATTATCGGGCACAAAACAAATTTCATAGCTCTCTGCTTTTTTCGCCAGTTCGGGGTAGCCATAATCGAGCGCCATCTGGCGGATCTCTGTTTTACGGTAGCCGCCCAGCGGCAATAAAGTGCGGCTTAACAGATCCTGCTGCAATCCCCACAATACATAACTCTGGTCTTTTGTTTCATCAATTCCTTTGCTGATGAAATAACGGCCATTATCATGCTGGTGAACTTTTGCATAATGCCCGGTAGCGATAAAATCGCAGTTCATGGCATCGGCACGTTTCAGCAAAGCCCGCCACTTAATATGTGTATTACACAAAACGCATGGGTTGGGAGTGCGGCCTGCCAGGTATTCATCCACAAAATTGTTGATCACAAAATCGCCAAACTCATCCCGTATATCAAGAATATAATGGGGGAAGCCATGCTGCACTGCAGCTGCTCTTGCATCATTAAAACTATCGAGGTTGCAACAGCCGGTTTCCTTCTTGCCCTTTGCGCCTGTTCCGCTGCTGGCATAATCCCATGTTTTCATGGTAATGCCCACTACTTCGTAACCCTCATGGTGCAACATGAGAGCCGTAACGGTACTGTCGATACCGCCACTCATTGCTACTAAAACTTTTCCTTTACGGCTCATGATTAAAATTGTTTCCTTGCTTTTTTACAAAGACAAGATGCAAAATTACAGGAAAACGGCGGTTGAAGACGAAGGCGGCAAACTGTGGAATAAAATCTTAATAGTTGTTAGTGGATATGCTGAAAAAATACCTACTTTGCCCGCTCGACAAATTATTACGCACTAAAAAATAAGCTATGATCAAGTTACAGGTAATTGGAAATCTGGGAAGGGATTGTGTTACCAACACAGTGAATGGAAAGAACGTGATGAATTTCACCGTTGCTCACACAGAAAAATTTAAAGACAGTACCGGCGCACAACGTGAAAAAACAATTTGGGTTGATTGCGCTTATTGGAGCGACCGTACAGGTATTGCACCTTACTTGAAAAAGGGAACACAGGTTTATGTAGAAGGTGCACCTGAGGTACGCACTTACCAGACACAGGATGGAAAAACAGGCGCTTCTTTATCGCTTCGTGTGCTTACTGTTCAGCTCCTGGGCAGCCGTGGCGAAGGTGGAAACAGCGGTGCTGGTTACCAACAGCAGGGCGGCGGTTACAGTGCCCCGTCACAACCCATGAATGAAGCCCCGATTGGTGGTGATGTAGCTGATGATTTACCGTTTTAATCTCAATGGTTCAAGAAATAGTAAAGCCTGCTTTTTATGAAAGCAGGCTTTCTTTTTTAAATTAAACTAAAGCTGTAATTTATTAATAATCAAAGAATACCTTCATCAGCAAAACTGTAGTAGCCGTCTTCACTTACAATAATGTGATCGATCACATTCATATCAAGTAAAATAGCAGCTTCTTTTATTTTCCGGGTCAGCATTTCATCGGCACGGCTGGGTTTTAAACTGCCGCTGGGGTGGTTGTGGCAAAGCACAATGTTCACGGCGTTATATTCTAATGCTTTCTTTAAAATGATCCTTGGATCGGCAACAGTTCCGGTAATACCTCCTTCGCTGATCACTTCCAGGTGATTGATCTTATTTGCCCTGTTCAAATAGGCTACAGCAAACACTTCGTGCAGCTTATCCTGCAGTTGTGCCTGGAAAAATGCCGCAATATCGGCGCTCGTTTTTACGCTTTTTTTCAGTGATTCTACGGCTTTACGTCTGCGACCTAATTCCATAGCAGCAGCTATTGTTACAGCCCTGGCTTCGCCAATTCCACTCGTCTTCATCAATTCCTTGAGTGTGAGTTTTGCCAGTTCATTAATATCGTCTTTTGATCTGGATAACAGTTCTTTAGCCACATCAACTGCTGATTTTTTAGAGGTTCCAGAGCCGATTAAAATGGCAATTAATTCAGAGTTGCTAAGTGCTTCTGCGCCCTTCAGTAAGAGCTTTTCACGGGGTCTGTCGTCAACAGCCCATTGTTTAATGGAGGTTTTGGTGTCTTGCATGTTCCAATTTAACATCTTAAATTCACTTATCCAATCATCCAGAATAAACCATTTTTGTATGCACCTTCATCCTTCATCAACCAAGACCAAGCTGCGGTCATCTGTCTTTCTTTTAATTATTGTGGGCAACCTGTTATTCTCTGCCATCTTCGTTATGTCGATGGGTGTGCAGGTAGTAAAAACGGGCACCACTTTGCCTGAAACGGCTGAAAAAGCTCCGCCAGCCGAAGAGCAAAAGCTGGTTACCCTGGCACAGATCAATTGAGCACAGTATAGTTATTGAATATACGGTACTGAAAAAGACCGGGCGGATGCTTTTAAATTATTTCAAAAGTTGGACAACCGCCCATATCCCGTTCTTATGACGGGATTTTTTATTGTGTAAAAGCAGTGTGAATTGTTTCCGTTAAAGTTTCATTGAAGCACTTATCTTCGCCGCACATTTCACCCCTTTACAAACTGATAGTTCAATGAACCCTTCTGCCAAGATATTTTCCGGCACAGCATCGAAGTACCTTGCCGAGAAAATTGCAGCCAAATTTGGTATTCCCTTAGGTCAAAGTATTACACAAAAATTCAGCGATGGCGAAATTCAGCCCATGTTCCAGGAGAGCATCCGTGGCGATATCGTTTTTCTCATCCAGGGGACTTTTGCCCCGGCTGAGAACATCCTTGAGTTGCTGTTGATGATTGATGCCGCCAAGCGTGCATCGGCCTACAAGGTAATTCCGGTGATTCCGTATTACGGCTATGCCCGCCAGGATCGAAAAGACAAACCCCGTGTGGCCATTGGATCAAAACTGATTGCCAACATGCTGGAAGCAGCAGGTGCCGACAGGATCATCACCATGGACTTGCACGCTGCCCAGATCCAGGGCTATTTTGATATACCTGTGGATCACCTGGAATCATCGTCAATTTTCATTCCTTACATTGAGAGTTTAAAGCTGGAAAACCTTACCTTTGCGGCCCCCGACGTAGGTAGTGCCAACAGGATCAGGGAAATAGCCAGCTATTTTGAAGCCGAAATGGTGATCTGTGATAAGCACAGAAAACGGGCAAATGAGATAGCAAGCATGGTAGTGATTGGTGATGTTACAGACAGAGATGTGGTGTTGATTGATGATATCTGTGACACAGGCGGCACACTGGTTAAATCGGCAGCTCTTTTAAAAGAAAAAGGTGCAAGAAGTGTAAGAGCATTAATTACACACCCCGTGCTGAGCGGTAAAGCATACGAGAATATTAATAACAGTGTGCTGGAAGAATTGGTGGTGTGTGATACAATTCCTTTGCAACAGGAAAGCAGCAAGATCAAAGTATTGAGCGTAGCCGATCTGTTTGCTGTGGCACTTCGCAACGCTTTTGAAAATAAGAGCATCACCAGTTTGTTTATGCATGCACAGCGCAGAAATAAATAAGCTGCTAAAGAAGTAAATTTTTAAATCAGATAAAACAATGAAGACAATTACTATCGAGGGTCACTTGAGGACCGAAAACGGGAAGAAAGCCGCCCGTCAACTTCGCTCTCAGGAAATGGTGCCTGGTGTAATTTACGGAGGCTCAGAGGAAGTTAATTTCTACGCTTCTGCCTAGGCATTCAAGCCGTTGGTTTACACACCCGATTTCCAGATTGCTGAAGTAAAAGTAGATGGCAAAAGCTACAGAACAATTTTGAAGGATCTTCAGTTCGACAAAGTATCAGACTCATTAGCACATGTTGATTTGCTGGAACTTGTTGATGATAAAA
>JAACZX010000212.1 GCA_009996555.1 Chitinophagaceae bacterium
ATATCAATGGGCTGGAAGTGTTGAGCAAAAAACATCAGCTGCCTGTTTATGTATCGGAGAAAACATGGAACAACAGTAATCTTTCTGTTGATGTAATGTTGCTGAAACATTTTGGTAAAGATGAAGAAGTATGGATTGATAACTTGCAGGTGAAATGTTTTTCAAAATCGCATGATGCAGCCGATCCGTTTAGTTTTATGATCAGTCACAATAGTATAAATGTTTCTGTGATAACTGATATTGGGTATGCATGCAAACAAGTGCTAAAATATTTTCAGCAAAGTCACGCTGTTTTTTTAGAAAGTAATTACTGTGAAACCATGCTGGCAAACGGCGATTATCCGTATCATCTTAAACGCCGCATCAGTGGCGATGAGGGACATCTTTCGAACCAACAGGCTTTGGATGTTTTTTTGAACTACCGAACACCACAACTTGGTCATTTGATTTTATCACATCTGTCAAAGAACAATAATACTCCCGAAACAGTGGATGCATTGTTTCAACCACATGCCGGTGCAACAAAAGTGGTGGTTGCATCACGTTACGAAGAGTCGGAATTATTTTGTATTGATGGAGTACCAACAGGTATACGCCGTTCATTACTAAAAAAGAAGAAGCAACTGCCCGATCAAAACCAGCTGAGTTTGTTTTAATGTTTTAATGCTTTCATTTGTACATTAACGTTCATACACATCATACAAAACTACAGACAGTTTGTATTCGGTTGGGCTGCATCCCTGGTTTATTGCTGCAGATACATGGGCACAGGAATTTGCTGTTGTAAATGAAAAAAGCAGTTTGCCCAATGTATTGGCAATTGGTGAAACCGGATTGGACAAAGCATGCGAAACGGATTTTACAGTGCAGCAACTTGTTTTTGCTGCACATATTCAATTGGCGAATGAGAAACAAAAGCCATTGATCGTTCATTGTGTGCGTGCACATGCAGAAGCTATGAGTTTGCTGAAACAACAAAATGTAAAAGTGCCTGTTCTGTTTCATGGTTTTACAAAAAGCAAAGAGCTGGCTTTGCAGTTAATGACACAGGGTTATTATTTGTCGTTTGGTCATGGGTTAATGAAAGAAAACCTGCGTACTGTTTTAGCCGCTTTGCCGCTTGAACAGGTATTGCTGGAAACAGATAACAGCACGGCAACCATACAGGAAATTTATTCGCTGGCAGCTGCTGCTTTTCAAATTGACGAAGATTCGCTTAGTTTGCAGCTTCAAAAAAATGTAGCCAAGGTATTTGGCGCAGTAATACTATAAGAAGATGAATGATATTTCCTGGCTTTCACGCACCAGTTTATTGATTGGCGAAGAAACCGTTCGTGCACTCACACAAAAACATGTGATGGTAGTGGGAATGGGTGGTGTTGGTTCTTTTGCTGCAGAGTTTATTGCACGTAGCGGTGTTGGTAAAATGACCATCATTGATGGCGATGTGGTGGACCCCACCAACCGTAACAGACAATTGCCCGCTTTAGCTACCAATCATGGTGAATCAAAGGCGTTGATCATGGCCGAACGCCTGCAAGCGATAAATCCTGAACTGGAGTTAAATGTGGTGAAGGAGTTTGTTAATCCGGAAATGGTTGTGCAGCAATTGTCGTACAAGCCTGATTATATCATTGATGCCATAGACAGTATTACACCGAAGATCACCTTCATTCGTTTAGCGTATGAAAGTAAGCTGCCCTTGGTCAGCAGCATGGGGGCAGGTGCAAAACTTGATCCCACACAATTGCGGGTGGTGGATATTTCGAAAACGTATAATTGCCCATTTGCACAGCAGATCCGTAAAAATTTAAAAGGCCATGACATACGCAGGGGTATAAAAGTTGTGTTTTCACCTGAACAACCGATTAAAGAAAGTTTGATGCTCACTGATGGACGGAACTATAAAAAATCGGCATACGGAACCATTTCTTACTTGCCGGCAGTGTTTGGTGCAACAACTGCATCAGTCGTTATTCGTGATTTAATTCAACAGGTAAAAGAAGAAAAGCAGTAACCAACATGCAACGTAAAAAAGTAGATGTAGATGTGGTGAAAGATGTGCTGGACCTGATGCTGGCAGCAAGACCTGATTCAACTTTTGTACAGAGCCTGGCTTTTCAATATGCTGAACGTGGCGGACTAAGCAAAAAGCAATTAGAAGGTTTGCGTTCGAAAGCATTGAAAGTACCGGAAATTCCGGCGCATAAACTGGCTACACTCGAAGCCATTATTTTACGCAAGCCCACCAAAGAACGCAGCGCTGCAAGTGCGCCAACTGCTATGTTTACAAAAGATGAAGCAACAGGCAACATCATTGATGCAATACTTGCAAAATATCCGCAGCATAAGCAGGTGTTGTTTTTAAAAGCGAAATACGAGAACAACGAAATTTTATCTTCTGCTGAAATAACTGATTTGAAACGTTTGGAAAAACTGTTGAATAAGTAAAGAAGTTTGCCACTAAGACACGAAGGCACAAAGGAAAACTTCCCGCCTTATTTACTTCCCGGCAAATGATTGCTGCTGTTTGACCTTACAGGTTGGAGCAAATTTTAGCTTGACCTGACAGCTTGCGTAAAATAGTATTGTGTGCTAATTATTTTGATGTAGATAAAGTGAGCGTAACCTGTCAGGTCTAATTCAACTCTGCGAAGTTTTTTGCGTTCTTCTTTCTTTGTGCCTAAGTAATCTTCAACACAAAAACCGAGCAATCTGTATGCGGTTCAACAGCTGTAACTGTTTCTGAAATATGTTCAATTACAAACGTCTGCAGTTGTTCAATAAACGGTTTTGCTATTAAACGTTGTGGTGTTGAAAGAATAATGGTCGCCCCTTTTTCTAAAAAAGAAACAAGCACCTTGTGCAAAGTTGCAAACACCTGTGGTTCGTAGTTAATATCGCTGAGTAAGATCACTTCGGCAGTAAGGTCATCGGGCAACTTATTCCAGTCAAGAACTTGTGCAGAGCAGTTCTGGAGTTGGTTTGCAGCAATTGATTTTTGCATCAGTTCCACTGCATCGGCCGATACATCGCTGCAAAGAACAGCGCTTGCAGTTTGCGCCGCAAGAAAAGATGGCAAGCCAAGACCGGCAGCTAATTCAAGAACAGTTTTATTGCTGATGAGTTCATTCCTTTTTGCAAGAAAATTACACAGCGCATAAGCTGCAGCCCAAACCTGTGCCCAGTAAGGAGCCGGGGCATGTTCATTTGTTTTCAGCTGTTGATGATACCATAGTTGTAACGCATCAGCATCCGGTATAAATGCATCAAATTTATAATTGCCGAAATGGAATGTTTGTATCTGCGTTTGCAGCTGCATGCCTGCAAAGAAACAATCTATTCCCAAATCACTTTTCCTTTTTCTTCGAACCACTTTGAATAAAATTGCTGATGAATTTTTTCTACCTGGTTGCGTTTTACTTTGAGTGTTGGTGTAAGCAAACCATTTTCAGTACTCCAGTTTTCTTTCATTATAACTGCTTTTGCCACTTGTTCATGATGTTCAAGTGTGGGATTAACAGTTGCCAGCGTTGCAGATAAACTTTCGATGAGTTGTTCTTTTGTTTTTTGCCTGCCCAGTTCAGATAACGTAACCAGTGCAATAGGCTGCGGAATACCCATACCCACCACGCAGTTCAGTTCAATATCTGTATTAGCACTAAGCTTCAGTTCAATGGGTGTTGGAGAAATGAATTTTCCTTTATCGGTTTTAAACTGATCTTTCAAACGGCCGGTCACAAACAAAAATCCATCATGATCATATTCACAAATATCACCGGTGCGTAAGTAACCTTCTTCATCAAACACTTCAGCCGTCAGTTCAGGTTCGTTATAATAACCACTCATGATAGCTGCACTTTTTAAACGCAATTCACCATCTTCAGCAATTTTCACCTGTAATCCTGAGAAGGGTTTGCCAACGGAACCAAAACGTCTTGCATTTGGCCGTTCAAAATGCGCAAGCAGGCAGTCTTCTGTCATCCCCAATGCCTGCAAAATTTTTACATCAAGCCGGTTAAACCAGCTTTGCGTTTCTATAGAAAGAGGAGCTGAGCCACTGAAAATAAAAGAGGCTCGTGAAAGTCCAAGTTTCTTTTTAATACTTTTCCTGATAACGTTATTGATGAACGGAATCGACAACAGCAGATCGAGTTTTTTTTGCGGCAGTTTACTGAGAATGCCTTCCCTGAACTTGCTCCACAAACGGGGAACAGCAAAGAAAATATGAGGCTGCACTTCGCCAATATTTTTTGAAAAGCTTTCAATTGTTTCAACAAATGAATAAGTAGCGCCTAAATAAATGCCGATACATTCAATGCCTATCCGTTCAGCAATATGGCTTAACGGAAGGTAAGAAAGCATTGCCGGGTATTTCGGCAATTGTAATTCTGCAATGGCTATTGATGCAGTTACGTCTACATGATTAAATGTATGCATAACGCCTTTTGATTTGCCGGTGGTGCCCGAAGTGTAAATAATGGTGAACACATCATCGGGCAGCCATTGGTGCAACTGGGTAAGAGGAGCAGTTGAAGAAACCAATTGATTCCAGTTGTATTGCTCAGTGCGGTTATAACTGTCGAAACCAATGCGTATAAGATTCGCCGGAATACCTTCTTCCTGCGATGCGAAGTCATCAAGTTTACCAATAAAGATCGCTTTGGCATTGC
>JAACZX010000213.1 GCA_009996555.1 Chitinophagaceae bacterium
GATAACTGGAAAGGCAAAGAAGTATCGTATTATGTAGAAAAGGAATATGCTTCTGTTGCCCGTAAAATATTTGGCAACACACCAGAAATGATGACCTACTTCTCTAAAATCACCGGTGTGGAATATCCCTGGGTGAAGTATGGACAAATGGTGGGCCGTGACTATGTAAGTGGTGCCATGGAAAACACAACAGCTACATTACACCAGGAAAGTGCACAACAGGATGCACGTGAGTTGGTTGATGGCAATCAATGGGAAGGAACAATTGCGCATGAGTTATTTCACCAGTGGTTTGGTGATTATGTAACAACAGAAAGCTGGAGCAACCTTACCCTCAACGAATCATTTGCCAATTACAGTGAGTATTTGTGGGATGAATACAAATACAGCAAGGATAAGGCAGATGCCACCAACTACTCTGCGATGCAGGGCTATCTTGGCAGCGGAAGCGAAAAGAAAGATCTGGTTCGTTTCTATTATCACGATAAGGAAGACATGTTTGATGCTGTGAGCTATAACAAAGGCGGACGCATTTTGCACATGCTCCGGAATTTTGTGGGCGACAGTGCTTTCTTTAAATCTCTGAATCTGTATCTCACAACAAACAAATACAAATCAACAGAAGCACACCAACTGCGTTTGGCTTTTGAAGAAGTAACCGGCAAGGATTTGAACTGGTTCTTTAACCAATGGTATTTCGGTGCAGGGCATCCTGTACTTGATATTACTTACAGTTATGATGAAAGCAGCAAGCTGGCACAAGTGATCGTAAAACAGACACAAAAGGATAAACTGTTTCAGTTACCTGTTGCAATTGACATTTATCATGGCAGCAACAAAACACGCCAACAGGTATGGGTGAAAAATGCGGTTGATACTTTTACGTTTGCAGCAACAAGCAAACCAGACCTGATCAACTTTGATGCGGATAAAATCTTACTTGCTGTTAAGAAAGAAAACAAAACACTGGATGAATACATACACCAGTATAAATATGCCGGATTGTATTTAGACAGAAGAGAGGCGATTGATTTTGCAGCAAAAAAACAAGATGATGCAAAAGCGGTTGCTTTCCTGAAGGAAGCTCTCAATGATAAATACAGCGGCATCAGGAATTTTGCTATTGGAAAATTAGACGGCAAAAAACAAACAGTGGTTGAAGCCACAGAAGCTGCATTAGAAACTATTGCAAAGAAAGATGCAAGCCGCATTGTAAAAAGTGCTGCTGTTACATTTCTTGGTAACCTGAAAAAACCTGCTTACAAAGCATTGTTCACCTCCCTGCTGAACGATTCTTCGTACACGTTGAGTGCTGCTGCTTTAACAGCATTGGAAAAACTTGACCCGCCTGCAGCCTTAACAGAAGCAAAACGTCTTTCGAAAGAAAGCATGAAAGGCAACCTTGTTGAAGCTGTTGCAACAATTTTGATCAAGAGTGGTGATGAAGGATCTTTTGATGAGATCACCAAAGCATACAGCAGCATGGGTCTTTCACAAGCCAAGTTTAACTTAACAGCTACCTATGCCAACCTGCTGGGCAATATGAAAAACACAGAGAAAGTAAAACGTGGTGTGGATGAAATTGTGAAATTCCGTGAAGCGATTCCTGAACAGTATGGACTGAATCCTGTTTTTGAAAACTTCCTTAAAACCATTATTGGCAAAAAGGAAACATTGAAGAAAGCAGGCGAAGATGTAAATGCGCTGCAGGAGCAGATCGATTATATTAAGAGTAAGATGAAAGGATGAATAATAAATAATGCAAACAAAAGGCGGCTCCGAGGAGCCGCCTTTTGTTTGCATTTACAACAACAGTGCTTCACTTCTTTTCAATGCTTCTTTAAAACTGCCGGTTACATTTGCTTTGCCAATGGCAAATACCAGTCTCGCATCTTTTAGTTCCTGCAGCACCTGGTTGCTGTTCAGTTCTGCCAGTATCAGCTTTGTGCCTCTCCGCTTCGTTTCTTTATATACTTCTTCAATGGCTTTTATGCCGGTAGCATCAATCACAGGCACATGTCGCATACGGATGATCAATACTTTCGGCGTTTTTTCTATCAGCCGCATCGCATCTTTAAATTTATAGGCGGCTCCAAAAAACAAAGGACCTGTTATTTCAAATACATCTACGTCTTTCGGGATCCTGTACTTACTGATATCATCTGGGTCGGTATCAACTGCCTGTTGTTCATCACCCGACATCATTTTTACATCACTGCTGTGAATCATCTTGCGCATAAATAAAAACACCGCCAGTATCATTCCTATTTCAATGGCCACAGTAAGATCAATCAATACTGTTAACAAAAATGTAGTGAGCAATACAGCCATATCACTTTGAGGCCCTTTGAGAACTGAACGGAAATTTTCCCACTCACTCATATTATAAGCCACTACTGTTAAAATGCCTGCCAGTGTTGCCATTGGCACAAGCGCCACCCACTTCCCCGCCAGCAGCATAATCAACAATAGCGTTACTGCATGTGTGATTCCCGCTACTGGTGTGCGCCCACCGTTTTTTACATTAGTAGCTGTGCGGGCAATGGCACCGGTTGCCGGAATGCCACCAAAAAGCGATGAGAAAATATTTGCCACACCTTGAGCAATCAATTCGGTATTTGATCTGTGTCTTCCCCCGATCATACCATCTGCTACCACGGCCGATAACAGCGATTCAATACCTCCAAGCAATGCAATGGTAAATGCAGGTTGTAATAAAGTCTTTATACTGTTGTAATCAACATGGGGTACAGAAAGCTTTGGCAATGTGGAAGGAATGGCCCCAAATCTTTCTCCAATCGTTTCAACCGGCAACTGCAGCCATGCAACTGCCACTGTAGTAAAGAGCACAGCCACCAATGTGCCCGGTATCGTATGTGTAACCTTTGGCCATAACCATATAATCAACACTGTAACTACTGCAATACCCAGTGCATATACATTCACGTTATTGAAATGCCGGAAATAAATACTCCATTTTTCTGTGAATGCTGCAGGAACAGCAGCGATCTGCAAACCAAAAAAATCATTTACCTGCGAAGAAAGAATGAGCAAGGCAATGCCGCTTGTAAAACCCACAATTAAAGGATATGGTATAAACCTGATGACAGAGCCCAGCCTGGCCCAACCCATGAGGATCAATAACACACCCGCCATCATGGTGGCAATTAACAGGCCGTTTACTCCGTGTATTTCAACAATACCATACACAATTACAATGAATGCACCTGTGGGACCACCAATCTGCACCCGGCTGCCACCCAATACCGAAATAATGAACCCGGCAATGATGGCTGTGTACAATCCTTTTTCGGGAGATACTCCGCTTGCTATAGCAAAGGCAATCGCCAGTGGCAGGGCTACAATGCCAACAATAATACCGGACAGCAGATCTTTACTGAACTGCTGCCGGTTGTAGGTTTTCAGAGTGGAGATGAGCTTAGGTTGAAACATCTTTTCACCGGTTTGTTCCTGTTATATCAACAGGCAGATCCATGTTTTCAAAGGATACGGATGAGCATTGTTTCCAGAGGGATGATGTTGTTCCGTTTGTTAACCCACCTGTTCCTGCTGTTTATGATTTGCGTACATACTTCGTCAATATCACAATGGTTTCGTCGTTGATCTTTCCTTCTACCTGTTCTGTATTATCAGGTACTAACCTGATCTTTCGTACAATGGTTCCTTTGGGTGCATTAAAGCTGGCGCCTTTTACATTCAGCTGTTGTGTAAGCACTACGGTGTCGCCATTCTGTAATTTCTGCCCATTGCTGTCGGTATGCTCAGCTGCTACCGCATACACACTTAATGCCCAGTTGATCACTGCTTCATCGGGTTCAACACCGGTAATGATCTCGCCTGCCCATTGTTCGTCTTTCAGTCCGTAAAGAATACGGTAACTAAGTGCCTGAACAGCTGGCTCTGTATTCCAGATACTGCCTGCAAGACATTGCCAGTACAAAGGGTTAGATGGTTTCTCCAGCTGTTGCAGACAGGTGGAGCAAACGGCTACTTCGTTTGCAATACTGTCATGGTTTTCCGGGCTCACAGCATAAGCTGTTACCGGCTGTTCACTTGCACACAGTTCACAACTGTTTTCACAACGTTGTATTAATTTTTCGTTCAGGTTGTTCATTCGATAATTATAAATTGATCGTTTAAATTGTTTACAGTTTTATCCAGAATTTTAGTAAGCCGCTGATGTCAACAGACACTACATGATACTCTGGTGGAATTTCATCTTCAAGGCTGTGATAGGTTGCCAGCCTGGTGCCTGAAGGTTTTTGCTGCAGTTTACGATATAAATAGCGGGCATAGTAATAATAAAGTTCAGATGAGTAATCAATGCTTTGATCGATCTTATCAGTACCACTTAAATTTTCGTAGAAGGCGTTAAAAAAATAAAAATGATCGAACTGTTTAAAATCCACCTGTGTAAAGTTGCCTTCCAGAAAATGTACATTGGATAAAGCCAGTTTGTTCTTTGCCTCTTCCGCCCAATGCAGAAGCCATTTCCGTTGCTCAATACCATAATAATTTGCATGCGGATAATAATGAGCCGCAGCAAGACAGAATTTACCGGCGCCGCATCCAATATCAAGAATGGATGCATCTTTTTCCATTGATAAAAACTTCGCTGCCTTTCTGGCAATAGAAAGCGGCGTCCAATG
>JAACZX010000214.1 GCA_009996555.1 Chitinophagaceae bacterium
GTATTTGCCGACAGAACAAACTGGATACAATGGTATGAATACACAGGAACAAGCGGCGGAACGTTGTGGGTGCTGTTGGTAAATGTGTTGCTGTTCCGGTTAATGACAATTGGAAATAATACAAATAAAGTGAGCGGTACAAAATACGAAGTACGCATGTCATCACTCCTGTTTATTTCGGCTGTACTGGCCTTGCCCATCATCATTTCATATCTAATCAGTAACAAGTCATTTGTCATTAAAGATCCTGCCTCATCTAACATCGTCATCGTTCAGCCAAATATTGATCCTTACGAA
Source organism: Chitinophagaceae bacterium (assembly GCA_009996555.1). GTDB lineage: Bacteria > Bacteroidota > Bacteroidia > Chitinophagales > Chitinophagaceae > Lacibacter. Next base: position 298 of record JAACZX010000214.1, read on the forward strand.
AAATTATTTACCGGAAGTTTTGAGGCGCAGCTGCAACAACTCATCAGCCTTAGTGAAAAACAGATCGATTCAAATACAACATTGGTCGTGTGGCCCGAAACTGCTTTGTACACAGCAAACGGGTTTGAAGAATCATCGCTTCAACAAAACTTTTTTCTAACGCCGCTTTATGCATTTGTAAAACGTCATCAGCAATTAAACCTGTTTACCGGCATTGAAAGTTACCGTGTGTTTACCGAACGTATTTCAAACGATGCAAGACCAATTGAAGGCACCAGTAATTTTTATGAAGTGTACAACGGCAGTGTATTGTTCGACACTACAGGTGCAAAACAATTCTATCACAAATCCATGCTGGTGCCCGGCGTGGAAACATTACCCGGCTTCCTGAAGTTTCTTGCACCGGTGTTTGAAAAATTTGGCGGCACTGCTGGTGGTTATGCCAAACAAGATGAACGTACACCCATCCGCACCAATAATGGTTATGTGCTTGCCCCTGCTATTTGCTATGAAAGTATTTATGGCGAATACATGAGCAAGTTCGTCCGCAATGGTGCAAACATCATTGCTGTAATTACCAACGATGGCTGGTGGGGCAACACACCCGGTTACAAACAACACATGTTGTATGGCAGGCTTCGTGCCATTGAAACCAGAACATGGGTGCTCCGCAGTGCAAATACCGGCATCAGTTGTTTTATTGATCCAATGGGCAATGTATCGCAACCGCAACCCTGGTGGACTGCCTCCTCCATTAAAATGAACATTCCGGCAGCTAAGCAGCAAACTTTTTTTGTGCGCTATGGCGATCTTCTCAGCAAACTTGCATTGCTGCTGACAGCATTACTGCTTTTGTTTGCGGTTTACCAAACAATCCTCAACAAGCGTAAAAAAGCGCAGTGAAACTTATTGTAAAATTCTGCCATTAACAAGGCAAAGACATGGACGGCCTGTAATTTTTTGTAATTTACCCGCATGCAACAAAAGACCATTGCCGGCATTCATCCGTTATCGTATTCTGTAACAGGTAAAGGCAGGCAAACTATTGTATTGATCCATGGATTTGGTGAAGACAGCCGTATCTGGAAACAGCAGATCAGTTTTCTTGAAAATAATTTCTGTTTACTCATCCCCGATCTGCCTGGCACAGGCCAATCCATCATTGGCAGTGCAACGTTATCAATGGAGTCGATGGCAGATATGATAAAGCTGATGCTGGAAGAAGAAAACAGCAGCCAATGTATTATGCTTGGCCATTCAATGGGCGGTTATGTTACACTTGCCTTTGCAGAAAAATATCCCGAACAGCTGGAAGGTTTCGGTCTTATCCATTCCACTGCTTATGCAGATAGTGCAGAGAAAAAAGAAGCAAGGCAAAAATCAATTGGCTTTATCAGAGAACATGGTGCCTTTGAATTTATGAAGACCAGTATTCCCAATTTATTCTCTTCGTCCTTCAACAACAGCAATAAACAAACAGTTGATGAGCTGATTGCGCAAAGCAATCAATTTACTTCTGAAGCGTTGATAGCTTATTACGAAGCCATGATTGCACGACCCGACCGTATGGCTGTTTTGCAGCAAAGCAACGTGCCTGTTTTGTTCTTTATTGGTTCAGAAGACAAAGCAGTGAACCCTGCTGATGCGCTGGCGCAAACAGCATTACCTGCAGTTTGCTCAGCCAAATTAATTTCCGGAATTGCACACATGGGCATGCTGGAAGCAGCGAATGAACTGAATACTGCTGTCATTGAATTTTGCACAACTGTCAATCATTTAAAGACCGCAATCCCTACAAACGAATGAAACGGATTTTACTGATAGTTTTTACATTGTTGATTTTGCAGGATGGTTTTGCCGGTCATATTTCCGGAGGCGAAATGTATTATGCGTATGTTGGGCCCGGCTCAAACGGCAGAAGCGTGTTTCGTGTTACACTGCGTTTGTTTCGTGACTGTAATCCCATTAATACCGGCCCCAATCAACTTGCACCTTTACCAACGGTCGTAACATTTGGTGTGTTTAACAGGGGAAGCAACACAGCATACATCGACAGTATTTCGGTTAATCGTACCGACTTCCGCACGCTTACGCTGCAAAGCCCTTTTTCCTGTATCATCAATGCACCACCTGTATGTTATGAAGTTGGTTTGTATTCTACCACAGTTGAATTACCAAACAGCAGCCAGGGCTACACAGTTGCGTTTGAAACCTGCTGCCGCATTAATGGTCTCTCGAACATAAGCGGCTCTTCCACCGGCTCAACGTATGTTGCTAATATTCCCGGCACAGCTGTGTTAGGAACTGAAACAAATTCAAGCCCCGTATTCGATACAAAAGATACTGCACTTGTTTGCCGTAACAAACGTTTTGTATTACCCTTTGGCGCTACCGATCCTGATCAGGGCGATTCACTCAGTTACAGTTTTTGTGAAGCATACGGCACAAACGGTATCACAAATTCTACCGACCGCCAACCATTGCAACCGCCCTATCCTTCTGTTGGCTATACCGGCGGTTACACCGGTGCGTCACCGTTAGGTTCCGGCGTAACAATTGATCCAAGAACGGGAGTTATATCAGGCGTGGCACCCGCAGGTGTTGTTAATCCCAGCGGTGCATCCTTCTTTGTGGTAAATGTGTGCATCACCGAATGGCGGAGAGGTGTGGCCATTTCCACACATCGAAAAGATTTTACCATCCGCATTTCTGATTGTGATTTTGCTGATGCAGAACTTCCGTTGGAGAACCGCACCTGCGATGGATTTACACAAACATTTCAAAACCTTACACCAAGTACCGAAATACGTTCCTGGTACTGGGATTTTGGTGTAACAGGAGCAACTACTGATACATCCACGCAAAGCGTGCCCACATTTACGTATGCAGATACCGGCGTGTACAAAGTAATGCTCATTGTAAACCGTGGCGAAGTGTGTACAGATACTTCCTACTCTGATGTATATGTGTACCCCGGTTTCTTCCCCAATTTTAATTTGTATGACGGTTGTAAGAATGTGCCGATACAGTTTACAGACAACACCACATCAGTTTACGGTTCACCCAATTCCTGGAAATGGGATTTTGGAAATCTTTCAACAACTGCTGATACATCCCGGCTACGAAACCCGCAATATACTTATCCGCAAAACGGAACTTACAATGTGCGGCTGATTGCAGGCAGCAACAAGGGCTGTCTTGATACCATTACAAAACCCATTAACATTACAGATAAACCCACGCTGCAGTTAACAAATGATACGTTGATCTGTTCCATTGACACATTACAGTTGAATGCATTCGGGCAAGGAACGTTTCAATGGTCGCCGGCATACAATATCAATAACCAGAACGTAGCAAATCCATTAGTGAGTCCTGATGTGCCAACCAAATATTATGTTACACTCACACTGGCACCGGGTTGTTTCAATACCGATTCTGTATTGGTGAATGTGGTTGATTTTGTAACACTCCGTGCACCGAACGATACAACTATCTGTCGTGGCGATTCGGTCATACTGAAACCAAGTACTGATGGTTTGCAATATGCTTGGAGTCCGCCGAATTTATTTACCAATCCGAATGTGCGTGATGCAGTGGCGCATCCAACTGCGCCATCTACAGTGTTTACTGTTGTATCTACCATTGGTAAGTGTAACCAAACAAGAAGCATGACTGTTACAACCGTTCCTTACCCTGTTGTAAATGCCGGGCCTGATGATGCTATTTGTTATGGCGATACACTTACACTAACGGCTACGGGTGATGCAGAAAACTGGGTATGGGCACCTGCTGCCACATTAGGATCGCCCATGAATGCTGTTACCACCGCCTTTCCGTTAAGCACCACCAATTATATCCTTCGTGGCACATCCAGTTTCGGTTGTCCGAAACCAGTGTTTGATACAGTGCAGGTGCGTGTAATACCTCCAGTGCCTGCTTTTGCAGGAAACGATACAGTGGTAGTGGTGGGCCAACCGTTGCAACTCAATGGCAGCGGCGGAACAATTTATCAATGGTCACCACCTGATTATCTCTCGAATGCATTTATACCAAACCCGCTTGCCATCTTCGATGCATCAAGAGAAAACTTTACGTACATTATGCGTACTGAAACACCGGAAGGTTGTTTTGCGTATGACACCATGAATGTTCGCATCTTTAAAACATCGCCTGATATTTTTGTACCAACCGGTTTTACTCCCGATGGCAATAACCTGAACGATGTGCTGGTCCCCGTGCCTGTGGGCATTGCACAGTTTCATTACTTCCGTGTGTTTAACAGGTGGGGACAGGAAATTTATGCCACTACCAAAACAAACGAAGGATGGGACGGAACATTTAAAGCAATACAGCAAG
>JAACZX010000215.1 GCA_009996555.1 Chitinophagaceae bacterium
ATATCGCATAAGCCCACAAACTCACATACATCTTTAAATTCTGAAACAATCGTTTTACCCCACAGGCTGCTGCCACGTGAACCCGTACCAACCAATGCGAGTTTGATTTTTTGTCCGGGATTTGCAGAGGCGAATGAAGTGAACGGATGCAGCATGAGCGATGCACCTGCAGCTGCAGTGTACTTAACAAATGATCTTCTTTCCATATGGCAATTATAGTTTTTAAAAAGGCGGCCTCTATCTCCTTCTCTTTCTCCAAAGGAGAAAGAGCGGTGCTTTATCTCTCTATTCAACAGCACATCTTCCACATCATCATTTAATACTTTGCCATCAACAATAACTCTTACTTAAGCAAGGGCTGTGTGTAGATGGCTTCCCCTTCGGGGAAGTCGGATGGGGCTACTGACTTACTCTGAACCAATCAACATCCGTCATCCCTGCATCATTCGTTTTGTTACTGCGGTTAAAAAAGAAACCAACTTTTGCACCAACCCATCTTCCCGGTTTTGCAGTGAGTGCATCACCAATGTTTTTAAAGTTTGTTCCATCCTCGCTGTAACTGAATGTGCATACTGCATTTTTTCGTACCTGCACACGCAAATAAATATCCTTACTCTTCAGTTTTTCTCCATCCTGTACTGTTTCCTTTCCCTTACGATCGGCATCCACACATTTTACAAAACTGATATAGTTGCCATCAACTCTTTTTTCTACGGCGATGTATGCGTAACTGGCACCATGCACCATCAGTGCAAAACGCTCTTTTTCGTGTTTGGGCTGAAAAGAAATTTTTGTGGTTGCTGTAAATTCTTCTGTCGGGAATTTTTGTGCCAGCAGGTTAGGATAATCCCAGGGCGATTTTACACTATCAGGCAGTAATGCAGAGAACATCCGCAACACACCTTCAGCAGTTGGGAAAGCCCAGCCTTGTTGCGGGTTTGCCTGCCACTGCCATTGCAAACCAAGTTTGGTTGTATTGAATTCATCACTGTCAGCAACTGTTGCAACAGGGTATGTTTTACCCACGTTTGGCTTTTTATAGATCATCACCGGTTCACCCTTACCATCACCATCTTTATCAACACCAATCACCGGCCAATCGTTTTTCCATGTCATGGGTTGCAGATGCACCACTCGTCCATAAGCATCTTTATCCTGAAAATGTAAAAACCAGTCTTCACCTGTTTGTGTGTTTACCCATGCACCCTGATGCGGACCGTTTACAGGTGATGAACCTTGATCCATCACAACTTTACGTTCATACGGTCCGTACACATTTTTTGAACGCAACACTAATTGCCAACCGGTACTTACGCCGCCTGCCGGAGCAAAAATGTAGTAGTATCCATTGCGTTTATAAAACTTGGGGCCTTCCAATGTAGGATCAGTTGCATGACCATCAAACACCAATGTTGGATCGCCGATCACTTTTGTTCCTTCTTTGTTGAGTTCTTTTACAACAAGAATAGATTTGAAACCAGCACGGCTTCCTGCATATGCATGTACGAGATAAACTTTGCCATCCGTATCCCACAACGGGCAAGGATCGATCAACCCTTTTCCTGCTTCCACAAGAACAGGTTCGCTCCATGGACCGGTAATACTTTTTGCTTTGGTTACATAAATACCAAAATCAGGATCGGGGTAGTAGATATAAAATTCATTGTTGTAGTAACGGATAGCCGGTGCCCATACGCCGCCGCCATGTTGCACTGCGGAAAAATGATTAAACGGCGGTTGACGTTTTAATGCATGGCCGATCAGCTTCCAGTTCACTAAATCTTTTGAATGAAGAATAGGCAAGCCGGGAATATGATTGAACGAAGATGAGATCATATAAAAATCATCACCCACCCGAATAGCATCCGGATCACTGTAATCTGCATCAATCACAGGATTTTTAAAGGTTCCATTTTTTTGATCACTTACCCATACGTTTGAAACTGTTTGCGCATGAACACAAATGCCTGTCAATACCAATCCAATTACTGCAACTAACTTCATCATAATTCTATTACTCGTTTTTCTTCGTTACTCTTAAATGCTGCTTCAATAATCCGTATCACATCTGTTCCCTGTTCTGCTGTTACAGGCAATGGCGCATTGTTACGGATGGCTTGATAAATACCTTCGTAGTACGTTGTATAATTTCCTTTTTGTGAAGGAATTTTTTCATTGATGATTTTTCCTTCCACTTCTGTGTGCAACAAACCGTTTTCACTTTCGGGTTCAATACCATAAGCTGCATCAGTTGGCAACATGAGTGCCTGCAGTTGCGTTTCCTGCATGTCAGTTTTTGGTTTGATGAAAGAACCCTTGCTGCCATGCAATACATAACCGGGTAATGCTTCACGCACCTGGTAACTTCCTTTAATGCGTACTCTTGAGGTTGGATAGTATAGTAGTAGTTCAAAATAATCATCCACCTGCGATACCGGTCGCATGATCGCAATGTCAGCAAACACAGCAGTTGGTTTTCCAAACAACTGCAATGCCTGATCGATGAGATGCGAACCAAGATCGTACAACGCACCTGTGCCTTTCATGGCTACTTCTTTATGTGCTTTTGGACTGATCTCTTCTTTGTATCGATCAAAGTGAAATTCAGCTTCTACAATATTGCCCAACAACTTCTGATCAAGCACAGACTTGATGGTTTTATAATCGCTGTCGAATCTTCGGTTTTGAAATACCGACAGTTTCAGATTTTTTTCTTTTGCCAGTGCTATCAATTCTTCTGCTTCATTTACTTCCACGGTAAATGGTTTTTCACACACTACATGTTTGCCTGCCAGCAATGCTTTTTTTGCATATTCGTAATGAGTGATGTTGGGAGTATTCACTACAACCAATTCAATATTTTCATCCGCCAGCATTTCTTCCAGTGTGCGGAATGTGTTTACTGACGGATATTTTTCCTGCGCCAGGTTTTTTGTTCGTTCCCACACAGCATAAAAATTAAAACCAGGATGCGTACTGATAAATGGTGCATGAAATACCCAGCCACTCATGCCGAAGGAACATATTGCTGTATTGATCGGGTTCATAAATCTTTTGTTTCAGGTTACAGGTTGCAAGTTACCGGTTACCTGAAACCGTAATTTGTAATTTTTTACATTCCACTAAGCCAGTTATTCAATCGCTCCATCCAGTTGTCACTTGTTGTTTTATTATACATACCAAACCCATGTCCACCTTTTGGATAGAGATGCATTTCAACCGGCACTTTGTATTTGATACAGGCTTGATAATAACGAATACTGTTCTCTACCGGCACGGATCCATCATCACCTGCATGCACCAGAAACGAAGGAGGCGTTTTCGCTGTTACCTGCAATTCGTTTGAAAACAATTTTATTTTTTCAGCCGATGCAGTTGCCCCCACTAAATTATTTCTTGATCCTTTGTGTGTAATGGTACTGTCGAAACTGATAACAGGATAAACAAGTATTGCAAAATCGGGACGAACAGAAGTTGTGTCTTTGTTTGTTACATCAACATTGCTTTTAAAATGAGTTGCAGCAGTTGATGCAAGATGTCCGCCAGCAGAAAAACCCATGATCCCGATCTTATCTTTTTTCAATCCCCATTCAGTTGCTTTGCTGCGCACCAAACGGATGGCTTGCTGAGCATCCATCAACGGAGCAATGCTACGATCTATATTCGTTGTATCATCTGGCAAACGGTATTTCAACACAAAAGCAGTAATACCCCATTTGTTCATTTCTTCCGCCACTCGTGTGCCTTCTTTATCAAAAGCCAAAATACCATAACCACCGCCGGGACAAATGATCACCGACATACCATTTGCATTCGCCGGCTTATAAACAGTAAGCGTTGGTACACTCACTTTTGAAATGCGGGTAACATTATCTCTTGTAACTGAATTTTCTTTGTTTGCTGCCTGTTTTGAATTGGGGACAGCAGCACTATACAAAGGCATTTCTGTTTGCGCATTTGTTTTCACCGCAGCAATAACTGCAATCAATAAAACCAGCTTCTTCATGAAATATCTTTTATCAATTTAATTTTCCTGTAACCACTTCCAACGCTTCGCCCAATCTAACAACACCTCGTTTCTCCATTTCAACACTGTTTGTGCACCCTGGGAATCATCATCGAAAAGTTTTGGATCACTACGATCAGTAAACCAGTTTGCACCTAACTTATAATCCGTTGAACGTTGTTTCCCCGGCCAAACATTATCCACTACAAATTGCCCGCCCTGTTCTTCAAATCCGTTAACAGGTGATGTTATCCTGTAAGTGATGGTTTCAGTTTGCTTCGGGCAATACCTGATCACATAGTTTCCGTTACCCAAATAAAACCCTGCCCACTTCTGTTCACCGATCTTCGCCTTTACACTCATCGTAAAACACGCAGAGTCGGGAGGTATATTGTTATCAACAGGTCCTTTCAAATGTAATTCAACAACTGAATAAACAGTTACCGTATCTGCAAGCGTGGGATTTCGGTTAAACACTATTCTCGGGCTATGCGTAAACTTTTCAAAACTTCCACCCCAGCTTTCTTTGTAAGGATCGTTTGGATCACCATCCATTAAATAAAGCAATGCCGGTGTATCACCCATTTTGATCGCTCCTTTGTAATAGTTCTTATAATCTTTCC
>JAACZX010000584.1 GCA_009996555.1 Chitinophagaceae bacterium
TCACGCTTCTTTGAATAAATGATCACCTCCTGCGAAATAGCGATACGTGGAGCAAGATCAAAATTGAGCTGTGTATTACTGTTCAGATCAAGGTCTATTTCCTTAGCTGTAAAACCAACATGCGACACCGTAAGTGTATAGCTGCCTTTATCGAGTGTGATAGAATAAAAACCGTATTGGTTGGAGCTGATACCTTTTGTTCGCCCTTTAACGCTGATGGTGGCGCCTATAATGGTTTCATTACTGGTGCTGTCTTTTACATAACCGCTGATGGTGAATTTTTCCTGTGCAGATGCAGCAGTAAGTGTAACTGCACATATCAGCAATAAAATGATAGGTTTAAAATTGTGCATGCGGAAATTTTCCCGTTTTTTAGAAGTATCCTCTGATGGTGAATGGTGAATAGTGAATGCAAACTACAACTCACTACTCACCATTCACGACAGACTTTGGACTATCGGCTATCGGCTATCGACTACCTACTCACCACTCACCCTCCTAGTATTTCAACGTCTCTTTCACTTCACCACAGGTGAGCATCTTCTTACCGAAATAAGGATTCATGATGCTGTCGGCACTGCTGAGCCAGTATGCACCTTTATCGTTAAAGGCCATCGGGCAGTATTGATAATAAATAGTAGCGCCTGTAGGTTTAATTACACGCACCATATCGTAAAATGCATTCGACACCATTTCAAACGACTCCCGCTTTTTCGCCAGTTCTTTCTCTCCCAGCATTCCACTGATCTCAGCAGCCACATCACCTGCACGACCATCGATGCTTGCAAAACCAAGGCTATCGAATGTTTTTACTTCGTCCAGCTTCAAACTGTCGAGCAATGTTTTTAATACAGCACCTGTTTCATTCACTTTTGCTGTATCACTTGCTACAAACGCATCTTTCAGGTTATAATAAGCTGTCAACACATTATTGATCGATTGATTAAACCCTTCGCTGTAAGCATATCCCGCAGAAGTTTTTGCTTCCGGTGCGCTTGTGGTTTCTTCAGTTTTTTCTTCTTTGTTTTTACAGGCTACCGCCGAAAGAATAACAGAAAGGATAAGCAAAGTCTTTTTCATATAAAAAATTTTGGCAAAGATAAGACCTATAAAGTTTGCCGGGAAGAATTACAGCGCTGCAAGACCTATAAGGTTTACCGGGCAGCGTTGCTGTGCAGTAAGACCTATAAGGTTTGCCGGGCGGCGTTGCTGTGCTGCAAGACCTATAAGGTTTGCCGGGCGGCGTTGCTGTGCTGCAAACCTTATAGGTCTCACAGCACCTCTTACCCCGTACTTAAACCTTATCTTTGCGGCTCATTTTTAAGAAAGAATTATGTTAGCTGGTTTTCAGAATGTAACGTTTGAGTTTGGTGCAAGAGCAATTATTGAAGATTCTACCTGGCACATTCATCCCAATGAGCGCATTGGTTTGATCGGGTACAATGGCACGGGTAAATCAACCCTGCTGAAGTTGTTGGTGGGCGAATACCAGCCCTCAAAAGGTGAAGTGATCCGCAGCCGCAATACCAGCATTGGTTACCTGCACCAGGATCTGTTGAGTTTTGATACCAATGAATCGATCTTACAAGTGGCCTTGGGCGCATTTGAAAAAGTGCTGTTGCTCGAAAAAGAAATTGAAGAGCTGGGAATCCAGTTAGAAAAAAATCATGAAGATGAAGCATTGCTTCATTTGTACAGCGATAAGCTGCACGAAATGGATACGCTGGATGGTTACAACATCCATCATAAAACAGAAGAAATTCTGCAGGGACTTGGTTTTGCCAATGCCGATCTGCAACGCCCTTATAAAGAATTCAGTGGTGGCTGGCGCATGCGTGTGCTGCTGGCAAAAATGATCCTGCAACAACCCGACTTATTGTTGCTGGATGAACCGACGAACCACCTTGATCTTCCCAGTATTGAATGGTTAGAAAAATATTTGCTGCATTACCAGGGTTCGGTTGTTATCGTATCGCATGACCGTTGGTTCCTTGATCGTATGGTCACGAAGATCGTGGAAGTGTTTCCGTGCCAAGGCAAGTAAAGCTGCTGCTGCGCAAACTGCTATCAAAAAATTAGAAAAGCTGGATGTGATTGAAGCGCCAACGAATGACCGTCCGAATATCCGCATCAACTTCTCGGTTGATAAAATGCCGGGTAAAGTATTGTGCGAATTGAAACATATCAGTAAACATTATGGCGCTAATAAAATTGTAACAAACGCCAGTGCAGAAATTGAACGGGGCGATAAGATTGCATTGATTGGTGCGAATGGTAAGGGTAAATCTACCCTGCTGCGTATTATTGCGGGTGTTGAATCGTATGAAGGCGAACGTAAATGGGGGCACAATGTTGATGAGAGTTTTTATGCACAGCACCAGTTGGAATCACTTGGATTGAATCATACATTACTTGATGAATTAAAAACCTGTGGTACGCAAAAAACCGACCAGGAGTTACGTACGTTGCTTGGTTGCTTTTTGTTTGGTGGCGATGATATCGATAAAAAGATCAAAGTATTAAGTGGTGGTGAAAAAGCAAGGATTGCCTTGGCAAAAACGATCATCAGCAAGGCTAACTTCCTGATGCTCGATGAACCGACGAACCACCTGGATATGCACTCGGTTGAATTGCTGATTGAAGCATTGAACAAATACCAGGGCAGCATTATTCTGGTGAGTCACGATCGTTTCTTTGTATCGCAAACAGCCAATAAGATCTGGGAAATTGTGGATGAAGAGATCAAAGAATTTAAAGGTACTTACACCGAATATTTAGAGTGGAAAGAACGGATGGCGAAGAGAGAAGCCGATAGTAAAGCGTCTTCAGCCGCTGGTGAGAAGAAAGCGGAAGTGAAAAAAGTGGCGGAAGAAAAGCCCGTGGCACAACAACCTGTTGTTACAGAACAAAAGCAGGTGATCAATAAAGAACTGAAGAAAGAATTGCAGAAGCAGCAACGCATGTTGCAGCAGCTGGAAGAAAAGATCAATGCGACCACCATTGAAAAAAATAAAATGGAAGCGCAACTCTCCGACCCTTCTACTTATTCCGATAAAGACAAGTTCAAGCAAACAGAAACTTCTTATCAGAGGTTGAGTAAAGAATTAGCACAGTTCAATGCTGAATATGAAGCAGCTTTTGAGAAAGTGATGGAATTGGAGAGTAAGGCGGGGTAATAATTTACTATAGAGATTAAAAATGGAATTACGTCATGAAGCGTTGGGTAATTTTCATAGTGGTGATAATAAGCTATATCTCCTGTAATTACAATTCGAATGAATGTAATAAAAAAAATGTCAGTAATTGGATAGCTGAAGCGCCTGTAGCATTCGAAGATTTTTTACTGGTAAAAGAAGAACTCCTTTCGAATAAACAGTTTATAGATTCATTTTCGAGTAAGGATGGTGAGTTTTTTATTACAAAAACTGATTACAGTTATTCAGGTTTTACCATGCCTAAATTAGAAAACTGGTTTAAGAATGGAGGTTATTACATCGATTTTAAAAAACATGATACTTCTATTTGTTTTAAAGAATGGAACAATGGGCTGGATTATATCTATGGTATTATTCAGTTCGGTCCTATAGAAACATCAACAAAATATCGCCAGTATGTGGATACTCTAACCCTGAAGAACAATTGGCATGCAATAGTTAGAAAATGCTGTGGCTGCGGAAGTTAGAAAGACAATAGCGCAAGCGTCCCGCTTGTGCTTATCATTCAAAAAACATCACAACCAATCGTACCTACGGCACGAAAATTCTCTGTTACTTTTTCTACCAAGCACTTATTCCTACGGAACAAATACGTTTCAAGGAATTTAAGACCTCACAGGTCTGTCTAATAGATTTTCAACGGTAGTGTAGAACAGAAATTTATTTGCACTTCTCACCAATCAATTTCTTTTCAGCGGGAAGCGGTGTATATTTATATACGCACTAAATAATCAATTTTATGAACGAGAAAATGAGCTCCGCTACAAATGCGGTCAATTGGTTCGAAATTCCTGCCATTGATATTATAAGAGCAAAAAAATTCTATGAGAGTATTTTTGAGATCAACATGCAAGAAATGGAAATGCCCGGTATGAAATATGCCATGTTTCCATTTGACCCCATGAATGGAAAAGTGGCAGGAGGTCTGGCACAAAGTCCCATGCATACCCCAAGTGCTACGGGTTCGGTCATTTACCTGAATGCAAATCCTGACTTGCAAAACGTATTAGACAGAATTGAAAACGCCGGAGGAAAAATTACTATACCGAAAACATCCATTGGTCAAAACGGGTTCATGGCTTTCTTCACCGATACTGAAGGAAATATGATGGCTTTACATTCAAACAGCTAAGATTTTTTTTCGCTTAACAGTGCCAGGTTTAGCCCACTTAACACAACCGCATAAACAAAAACAAACTGCACAACAGCAATAAACCTGTCGGGTCTAACGAGCATGAATCGTCATACGAAGACTTCTTACTTCCTGTTTCTTACCTCTTACCTCCTTCCAAATAAAAAAGCCATCCTTAAGAATAAGGACGGCGTATTTACCTATAAGAGAACCAACAGTTCGTTGAATATGTTTAGAATGATTGCTCACTTACAATACGGTAAGTGCCATCATTGTTTATTT
>JAACZX010000216.1 GCA_009996555.1 Chitinophagaceae bacterium
AACTACCAGTTGCCAATGGAATATATTCTTGCCTGTTTCTGGGAAGGACAGGAGGGGAGTTTTCTTTTGTGGAGTTTCTGGCATTGTGTGCTGGGAGCCATCATCATCCTTCGTGAAAAGAAATGGGAAGCACCGGTAATGACCACCATCAGTTTTATGCAATTTGCATTGGCTACAATGGTGTTAGGTATTTATTTCTTCGATTTTAAATTAGGGAGCAACCCGTTTGTGTTAATGCGTGACCAGGGAATGCTGAGCCCTGAACAATTCCCAATAGGGTTCGATGCGCAAGGCCATCTCCGCAGCGATTACCTCAGCTTTATCCGTGACGGTAACGGCTTGAATCCTTTGTTGCAGAACTATTGGATGACCATTCATCCGCCGGTTCTCTTCCTGGGTTTTGCAAGCACTATTGTACCGTTTGCGTTTGCCATTGCCGGCCTTTGGAAAAAAGATTACAGCGGTTGGGTATTACCTGCCAGACCATGGGCTATTTTCAGTGCAGGTATTTTAGGATTGGGTATTATGATGGGTGCTGCATGGGCTTACGAAAGTTTGACCTTTGGCGGTTACTGGGCATGGGATCCGGTTGAGAACGCCTCGCTGGTGCCGTGGCTCATTGCCATTTGTGGTATCCACACATTAATTGCGTATAAGCATACAGGACATTCGTTGCGTGCAACTTTCCTGTTCTTTATTCTGCAGTTCCTGTTTATTATTTACTCTACATTTTTAACCCGCAGCGGCATTTTAGGCGATACCAGTGTACATGCATTTACTGATTTGGGAATGAATACACAATTGCTCACATTCCTGTTGATCTTTGTTGTGCCTTCACTTGCTTTGTTTGCAATCAGGTATAAACAAATACCAACAGTAATAAAAGAAGAAGCTATCAGTTCACGTGAGTTCTGGTTGTTTGTTGGGTCATTGTTGTTCTTTATCTCAGCTCTCTTCATTATTGGTAAAACATCATTACCTGTTTTCAATAAGATATTCGGGACGAAGTTTGCCCCGGCACAAGACATCGAATATTCTTACAACAAAGTGCTGATCCTTTTTGCTTTTGTTATTGCATTGCTTACGGCTATCAGTCAGTATTTAAAATACAAACAAACAGCTGGTGCAGCTTTCCTGAAATCGATCTGGTTACCAACAACGGTTGCCTTGATCGCTTCACTCAGCATCAGCATTTTTGGCGACATTAATTACAGGAAGTACGGCATTGGCTACTTAGGCGCTATTCACCTGGGCATTTTTGCATCGGTATATGCTGTTATTGCAAACGGCATGTACATCATTACCGGTATAAAAGGTAAAATGATCAAAGCTGGTGCATCGCTGGCGCATGTTGGGTTTGGATTAACGTTGCTGGGAATATTGATCTCTGCTTCAAAGAAAGAAGTGCTCAGTTGGAACACCAGTGGCATCATGGTCAACTTTGGTGAACAGAGCCAGGAAAACCCGGCAGAGAACCTGACGTTGGTGAAAGGCATTTCAACCGACATGGGCAAGTACATGGTTACTTATCTTGGTGATTCAACGCATCCATCTGATCCCAAACAATATTTCAAAATACATTTCAGCTATAAAGACAAGAACGAAGGCTTTACATTATATCCAGATGCGTTTGTGAACTTCAAAGGCAACGAAGGCATCATGGCTAATCCAGACAGTAAGCATTACCTGCACAAAGATGTGTTCACATACATCACATCGCTTCCTAACAAAGAAAAAAACAAAGACACGTCTTCGTTTAAAGAACATAAAATAAAGCCAGGCGATACCGTATTTTATTCAAGAGGTTTCATGGTGCTGGAAAATGTGGGTCGTGATATTACCAGAAAGAACATTCCTTATGAAGCAACTGATTCTGTTTTTGCTGCTTCATTAACCATCTATGCAAAAGACAGCAGCAAATATGCAGCTGAACCATTGTTGATCCTGCGTGGCAACAGTATTATGCCTGTGGCTGATACAGTTATTTCACAAAGCCTTGTTTTAGCATTCAGCGGGGCAGAGGCAGATGGTATTAAACTTGGTGTGAAGGAAAGTAACTCAGTACTGGAATATGTTACACTCAAAGCATACCAATTCCCTGCAATCAATGTATTGTGGTTGGGTATTATTGTTATGACGCTGGGTACGCTGCTGGCTACATGGAACCACATCCAAAAGAACAGGAAATCTGAGCTGAAAAAAGTGTGATCGAATTGCCGGTGACTTTAGTCGTAGCAACTTAAAGCAGAGCATCAGCCCGGCTTTAAAAGAATACCCACCTTTTTTTAGGAAAACCTTCACAAGGCAGCGCTGGTTACCTTTTGCCTGTCTGTTGTATAAACAGGCAGGATTCTGTAATTTCAGTACTGAAAATGTGCTCTCGTAAAAATATATTGTATTTATCTGTACTCTTCCTTTCGCTGGGCAGTGTGCAATTTTTGTTTGCACAAACAACTGATCCCGTCAGTCCACAGGTAGTTAAAGCAGAATATGGCGTGCATGATACTGTGTTTGTAAAAGCACTGGTAATAAATGGTGAGTTGATCGGCGGCCGTGAAATTGGAGAGGTGCTGGTGTGGGGCGGTAACCCAAAAGATGCTGCGAAGTACTGGGCGCAATGGACACGTTTGCGTAATGCAGTTTACTTAACTTATCCGTATGCACGCTCGGCAGGTGTGGTAATGAATGATGTAAACAAACATCTTGAAAACATAAAAGGAAAAGCTGAACGCAAGAAATACATTAAGTCGAGAGAAAAAGAATTGCGTTCCAGCTTTACCGATAAAGTAACCGATCTGTCAATTTACCAAGGTAAAGTATTGATGAAACTCATCAACCGGCAAACCGGTAATAACTGTTACGAAATAGTGCAGGAAATGAAAGGTGGTTTTACCGCCGGGTTTTATCAAACACTGATGTTTTTTGCGGGCACCAGTTTAAAGCAGGCATGGAGCCCATCCCAGGATCATTTTGATAAACAGATAGAAGATATTGTGCAGGAGATTGACCGGATGTATTATGGTTATCCTGCTGCCAACACTTCTACAACAAAGAAGTGATTCATTCACTGCACACAGTATTAACAGTTAACACTGCAGTTATTTTACTTCATTGCTTATCCTGTACTTTTACATTCCAAAAATTTATAGCTGATGAAATTAGATATACTCGCATTTGGCGTTCACCCCGATGATGTGGAATTAAGCTGTGCTGGAACTTTAATGGTTGAGATCAACAATGGCAAGAAAGTAGGCATCATTGATCTTACACGTGGCGAACTGGGTACACGTGGTACTGCCGAAACAAGAAAAACAGAAGCAGAAATTGCTGCAAAAATCATGGGTGTGCATGTAAGAGAGAATCTTGGCATGCGTGATGGCTTTTTTAAGAATGATGAAGAACACCAGATGCAGATCATTAAAAAGATACGGCAGTATAAACCCGAGATCGTTATTTGTAATGCGCTGGAAGACCGTCATCCTGATCATGGACGTTCTTCCAAATTAGTTTCAGATGCAAGTTTTTTATCGGGCCTGCGTAAAATTGAAACGTCGTCAGATGATGTGCAGCAGGAAGCATGGCGCCCCAAATATGTGTTTCATTACATCCAGGACAGGTATGCTGAGCCGGACATCATCTTCGATATATCATCAGTATTCGACCGGAAATTAGAAAGTATCCGTGCTTACGGAACACAATTCAGCAGTACAGTGGCAAACCCCTCAGATAAGGAACCGCAAACATATATATCCACACCAGCCTATTTTGAGACGATTGTATCAAGACATAAAATGTTTGGTAAGCGGATCGGGGTTGAATATGGTGAGGGCTTTAAAAGTGAGAAACGATTGGGAATCCGCACGTTCGATTCACTCATCATGGTTACAACCTGATGTTCGTTTGTAGAATATGTGTAATTAACATGTAATTATTTAACAGACTGTACTTAACTGCCGCAGATGATTTACCTTTGCGGCAATTTATTTTTTTTGATTTTATGGTGAGTACTCCAAAATTTGCGGTGAAAGCGCAATCATTTCACACAGAACTCAAGCGTCGTGTGAATGCTTACTTTGATGAGCAGGGTAAAAAGCCTACCGGCAATTACCAATTGTTTTTTAAAGCCATCTTTTTTGCAGCTGCATTAACAGCTGTATATGTGCACCTGGTATTTTTTACTCCGGGTATAGTGTTAGGCGTCATTGAATCGATCATCCTTGGTGGATTAGTGGCAGCCATTGGTTTTAATGTAATGCACGATGGCGCCCATGGCAGCTTCAGCAAATACAAGTCGGTAAACATACTTGCAGCATTTTCGCTGAACGTACTTGGCGGCAGCAGCTTTATGTGGAATGTAAAGCACAACATCATTCACCATGCTTACACTAATGTTGATGGTGTGGATGATGATATTGACATTCAGCCATGGATGCGCATGAGCAGCACACAGAAAAAATACAAGCTGCATAAATACCAGCACAGGTATTTCTGGTTTTTATATGCATTGCTGTACATCCTGTGGATCTTTGTACTGGACTATCAGAAATATTTCAAACAAAAGATTGGTACAATGCAGTTGAAAAAAATGCACCTGAGCGATCATATCGTTTTCTGGGCATTTAAAATTG
>JAACZX010000217.1 GCA_009996555.1 Chitinophagaceae bacterium
ATACTCTCAGCAATAAATGCCGGAGCAATTGCACCTTGTGTAAATATGTTCTTCGGTTTACGTTCCATTACAGAGTTTGTTTTTGCTGCTGAATCCATTGCAGGATGCCGCCTTTTAAACTAAAGATCTTTTTCGAAGTGCCGAATAGTTCGGCCAACTGTTTTGCAGCAGCTGCACTTCGTTTACCTGACAAACAAAATACAATAATCGTATCTTCTGTTAACCAGGACGTATGTTGCGGCAATTGGCTTAACGAAATCTGCATGTGATTCGGCTACAACAGGCTGTTCATCTTTTTCCCTTACATCAACAATAGCTGCTTTGCCTTCTGCAATCATTGTATTAAAAGTTGCTGTATCAATTTCATTTACAACTGTTGCTGTGCTGCACAACCATTCATAATCGGTTTCTTCTAATGCCTGTAAACTTTCAGGAATAAGCGATGAAGTTTCTGCACGTTTGCTCAACTCCAGTTCATAGGTTTGGTTGTTAAGTGTGTTATAAGTAAACAGTTTATTCGACAGCAACACACCTGTTCTCGTAATGAGTTTAATGGTTTCATTCGCCATCATGCTACCGATGATGCCCGGCAATACGCCCAATACACCTGCTTCTGCACAATTCAATACTTCACCTTCTTTTGGCGGATGCGGAAACAGATCACGGTAGTTAACGGATTGTTCAATATTAAATACAGCTACCTGTCCTTCGTATTGTGAAATAGCGCCATAGACCAATGGCTTGTTCAACAACACGCATGCATCATTCACCAAATAACGTGTGGCAAAATTATCAGAGCCATCAACGATCACATCAAATGCAGAAAGAATGCCTGCTGCATTTTTATTTGTCAACCGTTCATTGTAAACAGTAAACTTCACCTGCGGATTCAGTTGCTGCAACACTTCAACCGCACACTCCACTTTTGGCCGACCGATCATCTGCACATTATACAACAGCTGCCGATGCAGGTTTGAAAGCGATACCACATCATCATCCACAATACCGATTGACCCAACACCTGCTGCTGTTAAATACTGCAACACCGGGCAGCCTAATCCACCTGCGCCGATCACCAACACAGATGCCGACAACAGTTTCTGTTGCGCCTCTGCACCAAACCCTTTCAGGATCAGCTGGCGTTGGTAACGTTCATATAATCGGTCGTTGTTCATATTTATCCGCCGGAGAATGGAGGCAATAATGCCACCGTACAATTATCAGTTAAAGATGTATTTGCAGTGATCGTTTTTTTATCTACTGCTACAATATATTTTTCTGCTGCAAGCGCAGGGAACTGCAAACGCAGTTGATCCAACAATTCATCAGTTGATGAAACAAGTGGCATCTCTGTTTTTACGCCCGCTATTTCTACAAGCTTCCCAAAGAATAAAACCGTGATCATGTTGCAAATTTATTGAACCCTGCTGACAATTACCTGCTGCAATCCTTTTACATAACGTCTGCCGGTTGCTTCATCGGCCGGAGAAATAAGAGCGATCCTGCTATCCGACTCTGTAATTGATTTTCCATTGCTTTCAACGATGATAAATACATTGTTACCCACAGAGGTGTTAAACAACTCGTTCCAGGAAAAAACAACTTTGTACCCATCGGCTGCAATCATGGTGAAATAATATTCGCTGTGTAGCTTGGGATTAGTTTCTGAAAGCACCAGTTGCTGCAATACATCTTTTAATGCAACCAGCTTTACATTCTTCATCACCGATTTTTTCTCTTTCAGGTGATTGGTAATAACGATGCTGTCGAGTTTTGTTGTTGTGTACTGTTTCAGAGCGGAGATCGTAACGGTCAGTTCTTTTTGCACAGCTCCTTTTACCACAAAACTTTCGGTGGTAACGATATTGTGTTGAGCATTTACGAATAAAAATAAAAGTAACAGAAGGGTTGTGAAAATTGATTTCATATTAAGCGTTTGTCAATAAGAGTTTATAAACGGCCACCAGCAATACCAGCGCCAATACATTTTTTAAAATTTTCTGGTTGAATTTGATCGAACCAAAATAAGCACCTGCCAATCCACCCGCAAAAGCAATGATCACATACAGGTACATATCGGTTGTAAAGTGAATGCCTTTGGTTAATTGTCCTGCTAAACCGGAAAGCGAGTTTACGAATATGAACAGCGCACTTACTGCTGCGGCTTGTTTCATGTTGGCCCACTTCAACATTAAAAGTACCGGCGACAGAATAATACCTCCGCCTATTCCAATTAGACCAGACAAAAAGCCAATGGCGGCTCCTATGATAATAGCTAATACTGTATTTACTTTCTTAGGTTCGTCAACCTGAACATTGCTAAAGAAAAGAAACCGTGCAACAGGTATTAACAACAGCAGCCCAAGAATTTTTTTGTACACATTCGCATCAATACCAACCTTACCGCCTAGGTATGCCATTGGAATTGACAACAAAGCAAAAGGCCATAAAAGATTCCATTTAAAATACCCGCCACGATAAAACTGAATGAACGATGTAAGTGATACAAACAAATTCAGCAGCAATGCCGTTGGCTTCATTACTTCAGGCGCAATGCTGAAGATGGCCATCAGTGCTAAATAACCACTTGCTCCGCCATGCCCAACCGATGCATACAAAAATGCCACAAGAAATAACAGAATATAAAAGAGGTAAATATAGTCCATGCAGTTAAACAGGTAAAAGATGAATGGTTACAGGATCGTTTGTTTTGTATTCTTCATTTTCACCATCCAACAGCAGTAAACAATTGGCGGTTGCAAATGAATTTAGTTTATATGATTCCTGTGCTGTTAATGGCAAAACAGTTTGTCCGTTGTAATATGCTTTTTGAAAATGGGTAAGCCCAGGTGGTTTTATGCAATCTTTCGCCAAGATAGTTTGCACTGTTTTTAATTGTAATGGACGTTTTGTTTGGAGTGCCAATGCTTCGGTTACATATTCATAAAAACAAGTAAGCACCGATGATGGATTACCCGGTAACCCAAACACAAGTTTTTCATTTTTTGTTCCAAAGAACAAGGGTTTCCCCGGCCGTTGTTTTATTTTATGAAACTGTTGCTTCACTCCGCATTTGTTTGCTGCCGATAATACAAAATCATAATCGCCTACACTTACACCACCTGTTAATAATACAAGATCACTTTCGTTCAATGCCTGTTGCAGTGTTGCCGTTAATACTTCTGCATCATCTGCTGCTTTATAAATACGATGAACAGGAAGATGCATTGATTCCAGTGCTGCTGTTAAACTGTATGAATTGGATTCGTACACTTGTCCATACGACAATGCTTTGCCCGGCTCCTGCAATTCGTTACCTGTAAGAATGATACTGATGACGGAATCAGGAATCACTTCAACTTCTGTACTACCGATGCCCGCTAAAAATCCGATAGCTGCGGCAGTTAACAGACTTCCTTTTGGCAAAGCCAGTTCACCTGCTTTTATTTCAGAACCTATTGGACGAACATTGCTGCTGCGTTGGAGTTTATCATCTTCAATCAATAAAATGCCATTTTCAGTTTTTACTTTTTCCTGCATCACCACCGTATCTGCGCCTGCGGGTACAGGTGCACCAGTAAAAATGCGGATGGCTTTACCTGTTGCTACTTCAACAATTGAAGAACTTCCTGCCGCCATCTCTCCTTCGATCACTAATTCCTTTTGGAGATCATCAAAGGCAAATGCATAACCATCCATTGCTGATTGCGGGAACGCAGGAATATCAACGGCTGCAACTACATCTGCAGCCAGTACTTTTCCTCTTGCCTGTAATAACGGAATTGTAACAGGATTTAATGCTGTTACGTTATTTGAAATAATATGTTTTGCTTCTGCTACAGTAATCACGTTGTATGGTTTAGGGCTTAGGGTATAAGGCATAAGGACACAGTATTTCTACTACTTTCACAATAATCCGTCCGACGAAGGCGTCTGACGTAGCGTTCTTTCTTCCTTACGCCTTATACCTTTTACCTTACAGCTTGTTATAGTCTTCCGCTGTATCAATATCAATCTCTCCTTGCGGAAAAGAAACAAAGGCCGCTTCGTTTGTATATTTTCGAACCAGGCTTTTTGCTCCTACATCGCCTGTTAATTCCATCAGCTCAGGAAAGAAACGTTTGACAAATAACACCGGTGTTCCAAATGTAGTCCCATATTCACTTGCAACAATGCTGTGCTGTTCTTTTCTGTTTAAATCGATGAGATTATTTAATAGCCCAGCCGTTACAAACGGTTGATCGGCCACCATGAATATAACAGCATCAACTTGAGGGTTTACTTTCACCAACGTTTGTAATCCGCATCTGATGCTTGAAGCCATTCCTTCTTTCCATGCGTCATTCACAACTATCGCCGCAGTTGTTTCTTTTAATTGTTGTTTGATGACTTCTGCATTTGCACCTAAGATGACGACAACAGAAGATGCTTCGCTTGTTTCAGCCACTTCAATTGCATGTTGTAAAAGTGTACTGCCTGAAAAAGATAATAATTGTTTGGGGGAACCTAACCGTGACGATTCTCCTGCAGCAAGAATGATAATGCCGGTATTGGCTGCATGTGTTTGCTCACCTGTCATTGCTGTTCAGTTTCTGTGCTTGCAATT
>JAACZX010000585.1 GCA_009996555.1 Chitinophagaceae bacterium
ATAACGGCCTGCTTACATTCAAAGCAGACAAAGCTTATTTCCTTTCAGGCAGGTTGAAGTATGATGTTGAATACAAAGTACAGTTGGGCGTACAAAACCTGAATAACCCAACAGAAAAAGCTGATACAATGTTTACCATTGTATTCTTTAATACCGAGATCATACAGTCAAAGATCCGGCCTTCGGTTTCGGCAACAATTACTGTGGATGAAGGTGATACTGCAAGAATTTCCCTTAACTGCGAAAACGGAAACTTTCCTATTGAGTATATCAATTTCGAAAGCAGTATTCCGATTAAACCTGAACACCAGATCACAAAATGTAAAGATGAATTTGTATGGTTCATCCCTTACGATTTTGTAAAAGATAACGACAGTGGTAAAATAAAAATCGTTCGCTTGCTGTTTGTTGGTGCTGACAAGTTCAGGAATAAGGATACTGCAGTTGTGCGTGTGATTGTAAGAGATGCCATTAACTATCCGCTTAAACGGCAGGAATACGATAAGCTGGTAAATGATTACAACCGGTATATACAGCAGCTGAAGTTCACCTTCCGTACCATGGACAAAAAAATTAAGAAGACGAGAAACTCAAGGGTAGCCTTTGATATGACCTCTTCTTCATCAGCTTTAGCAGGAACCATTCTCAGTACATCAAAAAACGAAGATCAAAAGAACGTAGGCCGTGTGCTTCCTGCGGTGGGTGTAACACTAGTGCCGGTGAAAGAAGCAGTATCGCCCAACAAAGTAAACGATCAGAATTCTGTATCGCTTGTACGCACTAGCATCAGGCGATTGGAATATATTGTTCAGGAAAATGGATTGCTTGGAGAAAAAGATCCGGACATTGTTACAAAAACAAACAAGCTTCGTACAGATCTTAAGCAAATACAATTACAGTTGATAGATGTTCCGCTGGAGGAAATTGAAACAGGAGATGCAAAAGATGCAAACAAATATTTTGATGATCCGAAAGTGAACAGGAAGTACCGTAACAAAAAGAAATAAAAGTAAAAGCCCCGCAAATATGCGGGGCTTTTACTTTAGAAAACTTATTTGCAATCTGTTTTGCGTCTTGTATCAATAATGTGCTGCACTTTCCAAACTCCGTTTATCCGCACAAGCTGAAAAGAGTTAACACCGCAATGGCTGAAGTTACCTTTGTAGTAAAACTCATACGGTGTCCAAACGCTTGCCAATGCCCCATCAATATGCACCGCATCAAATTTGATACGTTCATCAGCATCGCCTTTTGTTGATTTACCAACAAATGAAACAAACTCATTGATGTTCTCTGTACGCACAATGATTTCTCCTTCTTTTGTGCGGCTGATGGTTTGCAACACGGCCCATGGAGAAAATACATTCTTCAAACCAACAGAGTCTGCATTCTTCATTGCTGCAAACATATTGTTAACAACAGCTTTTACTGAATCCTCTGTGCTCTGTGCTGAAGCACTGGTGTAAAGTATTATTGTTAAAGAAAGCGTAAGAACAGATTTTATAACCGTTGTTTTTGTCATTTGGCAGATTGTTTGAATTACAAGAGTAAAAACTTACCGACTATGGCAAACGTAAAATTCTACCAATGGTCAATAGCCCTGATGATGGCTGTAGCAGCCACATCAGCATCGGCTCAGATTTTTCCAACAAACGGCGGAATTTTTGGCAACAAAACCAATCGCCCTGTAACAAGGCCCGATGGCAGTCGCCAATGGCCTGATGGTACTGTCCAATACCCTGACGGCACAACCCGCTACCCCGATGGTGCAGTACGCTATCCTGATGGACGTATGAGCTACCCACGCAACAACAACAACCGTGGTTACGACAATTGCAACCACCGCACAAACCTTCCTCCCGGACAAGCGAAGAAAGTGTATGGCGGGCATGCAAAGGATTATGCAAAAGGAAGAGGAAAAGGTAACAAAGGATGCGATTGCAATCACCGCCATGATGGTGACTGGGACGACAGAAATGTAAGAACATACCCGCAACAGTATCCCCAGTACCCCAGCTATCCGCAGCAGTATCCTAACAACACACCACAAAAGGGTGGTCGTAAACCAAGCCGCACAAGTAATCCTAATTTGTAAACGGTAGAAGTTGAAATAAAAAAAGTCCCCCGCTAAAACGGGGGACTTTTGCTTGTTGGTTATTTGAAATTAATAACCCAATATCTTCAACATACTTTGTGCTGTTTGTTCTTTTGCATACACCCAGTCAACCAGTTTCCCGTTTTTATCGTGCCCCACAATAATGTGTTTAGGCGATGGGATCATACAGTGCTTGATACCTCCGTATCCGCTGATCTGATCCTGGTAGGCACCGGTGTGGAAGAAGCCAACATACAACGGCTCCTGCGTTTCATTACCATTCAGCTTAGGAAGAAACACCTCATTGATATGCTCTTCGGAATCGTAATAATCATGACTGTCGCAGGTAATACCGCCTAACACCACACGCTGGTAATCGTTCTCCCATTTATTGATCGGCAGCATCAGGAATTTTTCTCCAATACCCCATGTATCAGGCAATGTGGTGATAAAAGATGAATCGATCATGTACCAGTTCTCACGGTCGTTCTGTGTTTTTTGACCAAGTACAGAATAGATATGTGCCATGCTTTCACCTACTGTAAAGCTGCCGAACTCAGTATAAATATTCGGCATGGGCACCCCTGCTTTTTTACAGGTTTTCTTAATGGTAGAAACGATCTCATGGATCATGAATTGATAGTCGTAATCAAAACCAAGCGAGTGCTTAATAGGAAATCCGCCACCGATATTGATGGAATCAAGTTCAGGACAAATCTTTTTTAACTGGCAATACAGTGTTACTACTTTATTCAACTCACTCCAGTAATAGATATCATCCTTAATTCCTTTGTTGAGGAAAATATGCAGCATCTTTAACTGGAAGCGGTCTTCGTTGCCTTCGATCTTATCAACATAAAACTCAAGAATATCTCTTGCACGTATTCCAAGACGGGAAGTATAAAACGGAAACGTAGGTTCTTCTTCTGCTGCTACACGTATGCCCAGCTTAAAAGGAACCTTTACAGTTTTCTTATATTGCTGTAACTCTTCTTTGTTATCAAGAATTGGTGTTACATTTTTAAAACCGCTGTTCAGCAGTTTTGCAATGCGTTGAATATAGGGCTTCTGCTTATAACCATTGCAAATGATCTGGATGTCTTTAGTGATCTTCTTTTTCTGGTAAAGCTTATTGATGATCTCAATATCGTAAGCATACGACGTTTCAAGATGGATCTCATGCTTCAACGCTTCTTCCACCACAAATGAAAAATGACTGCTCTTGGTACAATAGCAATAAAAATACTTCCCTTCGTAACGGTGTTTTTTAAATGCTGCATCAAACATCTTCTTTGCCTTTTTGATCTGCATCCCGATCTTCGGCAGGTATGTCAGCTTCATAGGCGTACCATACTTATCAATCAATGCTTTCACATCAAGTCCGTTGAACTGGAGATAACCATCTTTTAATTCAAAGCCTTCCTGCGGAAAATTGAATGTTTGGTGTACGAGGTCGTTATACGTTTGATTGCTTAGTTGAAACGAGCGTTGGTCTTGTGTCACCTTTCAGAAATTTTGCACAAACTTATTGTAAAAATAAATGCTGGGGCAGGAAGATTTTGGAAGAAGCAGAAAGCTGTTAGCTGCAAGCCTATAGCCATTAGCAAAAACGTCCTGTTCATGCAAACACAAGATTATTTACATACCGCCTTCCCGCCTCTGCGGCAAATAAAAAAGCCCCAACATTTCTGTCGGGGCTTTATATGAATCAGTTGATGATTATTTCACTGAAGCTACCAGTTGCTTGAAGCTTTCTGGTTCGTTCATCGCCAGGTCTGCAAGGATCTTACGGTCAAGATCAATGTTTTTTGCTTTCAGCTTGTTGATGAATACAGAGTAAGTTAATCCTTCTTCTCTTACTGCTGCGTTGATACGTGCAATCCATAGAGCACGGTATTCACGCTTTTTCAATTTACGGCCTACGTAAGAGTAGGTCATACCTTTTTCAACTACGTTTTTGGCAACGGTATATACGTTTTTACGTTTGCCATAGAAGCCTTTGGCTTGCTTAAGAATTCTTTTGCGGCGTTGCTTCGATGCAACTGCGTTTACTGAACGTGGCATATCTTAATTTTTTTGAATGATAAATTTGATGTGTGTTTGTGCGGCTCTTATTTCAGACGCAATAAACGTTTTACAAAGTCAACATGTGATTTTGCAACTACACCGTCGATACGCATGTTACGCTTACGCTTTTTAGACTTCTTAGTGAGGATGTGACGTTTGAAACTCTTTTGGTGAGTGATCTTACCAGTGCCGGTTACTTTAAACCTTTTTTTGGCACTTGAATTGGTTTTTACCTTTGGCATTTGAATGCGCTTTAAGAATGATACCCGGCTGGCGGCTCTGCACAGGCAGAACACTTAGGGGGCCGTTTGGGCAATACCGGCTGTTTCCAGCCTCCCGATTTGGGAGCGCAAATGTAGGAAAATTCTCCTGAAAGAAAGGAAAACGACCCGAAATTTATTAAAAAAGCCCCCATTTAAGGAGGCTTCTATGCTTATTCTGCA
>JAACZX010000586.1 GCA_009996555.1 Chitinophagaceae bacterium
CCTTTCATTGGACTATACAGTGATGAGCTTATGACCAGTTCGAGTAATGCGAATACCGTTGAATTTTATAATGGGCAGGTGAGTGTGGGGAATAGTAATAACCACAATGCATGGAGAAGTCTTTACAGTGTTATTTACCAATGTAATGCTCTGCTGGAAGCGTTGGCTGTGACTGAAACGATACCTGCTTTTTCAAAAGGACAACTGAAAGGGGAGGCTTTGTTTTTACGCAGCTTTGCTTATTCCTTTCTTGTGCAATTGTATGGAGATGTTCCTTTATTACTTGTTACTGATGTTAAGTTTACTTCTATTGCACCGAGAACAGAACAAAGTAAGGTGCTTGAACAAGTGGTGGCAGATTTGCTGGAGAGCAGACAATTATTACCAACCGGTTATATCTCAGGCGAAAGAGTGAGAGCAAATAAATGGGCTGTGGAAGCTTTGCTTGCAAGAATTTATGTGTTGCAAAAAAAATGGAGTGATGCTATCAATTCCTCAACCGCAGTAATCCAAGCGGGAGATTATTCGTTGGTTACAAATTTATCATCTGTATTTATTAAGAATAGTTCTGAAACAATTTTGCAATGCTGGACACAGAATGGATTTGCCGCATTGGGTACAGCGTTTATTCCGAGTGGTACTTCTGTTCCTACTTACCAAATTTCGTCGCAGCTTTACCAGGCATTTACGAGTAATGATCTTCGCAAATCAAACTGGATCAAGAGTATTGCAAACAGCGGCAACACTTATTACCATGTGTATAAGCACAGGAACAGGGCGACTGCGAGTGGCGGTAATGCAGAGTATTTAATGTTATTAAGGTTTGCAGAAGTATTTCTTTTAAGAGCAGAGGCGAACCTGATGCTAGGTAATATAAACGAAGCCCTTGCTGATGTGAACGTGATCAGGCAGCGAGCAGGTTTGCCGGTATTAAGTAACCTCACTCCAAGTGAATTAGAAGTGGCGTTGGAAAAAGAACAACGCCTTGAATTGTTTGCGGAATGGGGCAACCGGTTATTCATGCTAAAACGTAAAGGCACTATTGACTTAGTTTTACACCCGTTAAAAACAAACTGGAACAGTAACCGACAGTATTTGCCAATTCCACAATATGAACTCCTGAATAACTATCAACTTACTCAGAACCCCGGCTATTAATCATTTCCTTTTATTCTTCTAAAAAAATATTCATTCAACAATGAAACGACTTTTTATTGTCTGTATGTTTCTGTGTGCTGTGCATTTGCTCCAGGGACAAAAGTTAAAACCTCTTTCAATTGGAGACAAAATGCCCAATGTGCAACTTACAGTATTGGAAAAAGGCGTTGTAAAACACGTGCAGCTTGCGGATCTTTACCAAAGACAACCTGTTATTCTTGATTTCTGGGCCACGTGGTGTGGACCTTGTATTAAAACGATTACCGAGGCGGATAGTTTGCTGCGAATGACAAAGGCAAATGTTTTGTTTTTGCCCATCAGTTATGAACCGGCAGCTATTGTGGAAGGACATATCAGAAAACATAAGCGATTACAGGAAGTCCCGTTTTTATTTGCAGTGCATGACAGCATTTTTGCAGGTAAGCTGATTGAGATGAAAGGCATCCCTCATGAAGTGTGGGTTGGCACCGATGGCGTTATCCAGGCAATTACTTACCCGGAAGAAATTGATGCAGAACACTTGCTTCTTTTTGCAGAGAACAAGTTGCCCGTATTGCCGTTGAAGCGAGACCTGGTTGACATTGATTACAGCAAAGCAATTCCGTTTGACAACAGTGAGATTGTGGCAAGATCAATTCTTACACGTTATAAACCGGGCGTATCCAGTTTATATGGTGCTTTTGTTCCGGCAATGGATGCAGAAGTAAAAGCAAATCGTTTTGTTGGATTGAATAAATCGATTTTGCAATTGTATTATGCCGCTTTCTGTGCAAGTAATGGCCCATTGCGCATGAACAGAACGGAACTTCATGTAAAAGATACTATTTCCATACTCCCCTATTTATTTGAGCAACGTATTGGGAGGAAAAGGCTAAAGCAGCATTTGTATTGTTTTGAGTTGATTTTACCTCTTGAAGCAAGGATGGATGTATTGTATGAACAGGTGTTGAATGAACTAAACCAAGCGGTTCCCTATAAAGCCACAATTGAAAGGAGAGAACGTGATTGCTGGATATTAAAACAAAGTGCGACATTCCGGCCACTTCCGTTGAGTACAAAGAAACGAGGAGCAGAATGGAAGCTTGGTGTTTTAAGCAGATTGTATGCGAGCAGTACCGGTTTTATGACTGAATTCCTAAACTGGCAGATGGAATTGCCCGTGGTTGATGAAAGCGGATTAACGGGTGCTTATGATTTTGAATTTAGTTTTCAGTATAGCAATGCAAAGGGAGAGCTGAGTCTTGAGCCAAATTCGGTACAATCGAGTTTAGCTGTTTATGGATTGGAACTTATTCGAGGAAAACGATCTGTTAATATACTTGTTGTGAGAGACAAATAAGGAAGGGCTGGCTAATGGCCAGCCCTTTTCGTTTGCTAAGGCTGCGGCTTATCGATGTAAATATTCAGAGCTATTTGACCATTGTAAGCTCTTGCACAATAACGGCCTGTGCCTTCGGGACACTCGAATTCTTCCTCAGCATCGACTTCTGTTCCAAAGAACGTAACTGCCGGAACTATTTCGGCCGTACCTTCTTCATTGTATTTGTGCCAGGTGTACTCCGTGAGTTTTTTTTCTGCTGCTTTTGTTTTACCTACCATGTGCCATGCGCTGAGTGAAACGACAAATAAGAGGGCGAACAAGCCCAAGAGAATTTTTTTCATAACGAACATTTTTAGATAAGTTGATTGCTTACTTTTTTCTACAGGTGTTCAGCATCTCCTGTTTATTGCAATAAATCGTTTATTAGGGGCTGTTAGTGTGTTGTTTTTTTGCTACTACTAAGTTGGTACAAATAAGCTGTTGCTTCCAACTAAAAGGTGTTTGATAACGGGAGTATTGTTTTCGATAACGGGAGAGTTACTTGTTTGCATTCCGCACTTCACTGGGGCTTATGCCGAAATGCTGAATGAAGACCATGGTGAGATCGGAAGAGCGATACCCCACTGCAGCCGCTACTTCTTTTACGCTGTGGTTTTGCAGAAGCATTTCTTTTGCCTTGAGCATGCGATGATGAATGAGGTAGGCATAGATTGTTTTGCCGTGTACGAGCGGAAATAATTTTTTTAGTTTGAATTCATTCATGCCAAGACGACGGGCCAGATCGGGAATAGGGATATGTATCCTGATATCAGCGATTATGATTTCGGCCGCTTTATTTATTGCTGTGCGATCATCTTCCGATATGGAAATTGGATTTTCTGCCTGCTTCACTATTTTATTGCAGGTGTGGAAAATGATATCGCTGATGCGGGACTGTATAAAGTAGTTCCACAGGTTTCCTGACATACGTGATGTGCGAATGTTATCGATTAATTGATGCAGATCAGTATCGGTTGAGCTGCTGTGTAGGTTGAAATTGAATAATGACGGGAAGAGCGATTGAAATTCGGTGAGGAATGATTCTCCCATCAATACTTCAATGATTGTGTATTCGCCAGGTGACGAGATGTTTATAGTGCCTTCACTTGCGGGTGAAGTACTGAAAAGCAATTGATTTTTTAGTAAGCTGCTATTGCGCTGCGGAAGATGCGTATTTATTTTTTCGCCTTCTATTAATGCCTGCCATAAGCAAGCTGGTTGATTTAAGTGTGTGCGTAATTCAACGGGTTGTGTTGTATTGATTGATTTGATGATGAAGGTGCAAAGTGCTGTTGTGTGTTGCTGGATTGCTAATGTGGTTTCGTTATTGGCGAATACATATAACAATGCCTCCGACAGCATGGTTCCTTTGATATGGTGGGGCAGAGCTGTGGCGGGTGCAAGTATTCCAAGGTTTAGTGCTTCATAGCTGATGGTCATAAGCAAGTGGACCTTCTGTTCTATGGGTAAGATAAAAAAAAATCAGAAGCCGGTATTCACTTGAACCATAAGTGTGTTGATATTTTGATTAACCGCAATAAGGAGAATTATCATTCACTTCGTTCAATGATTATTTCACGCAGCGGTACAGAGGAGCAGAGGGCGCAAAGTTTCTTGGGCTTCGCTCAGCACTTCGATCCTTCGGTTTCGCTCAGGATTGCCCAAGACTAGTCACGAATTACACAAATGAACACGAATGATGGTCTGTTTTGTTCATCTTAGCTTTTTACACAGAGTTATTCTATGCTCCATTGATGTAAAAGTTGTGTGCATTCGTGTGCGGGAAGGCGATCATTGTATGAAAGCAGGAAGAGTAATTTTTCTTTTGCCTGTGACCGAGTTATATGGTTTGAAGTGAGAAATGTATCTAACAGCCAAAGCATTCCACGCACTTCCAATTGTTGTTGTGTGCAATATTTCCGTAGGGGATTATCGCCACTTAGTACGATTGCCTGTTTTTGTTTTGCGAGGAATGCAATTGTAATGTCTTCCATTGTAAGGCCTCTTGTTTTTACAAGGGAAGACAATTGACCCCATTCTTCTACTGAGAAAATGTGCAGTGTCAGTTGTCCGATATCAAT
>JAACZX010000468.1 GCA_009996555.1 Chitinophagaceae bacterium
CTTACTACTTTTTGTATCCAGCGTTGTTCAATACGCAGGCGTTGTGTGAGTTGTATTTTTCCAACAGGCTGTGTAAACAATATTTGCTCCACCAACCTGTTTTCATTTACAAACAGTTCAGTAGTGGCCGTTTTATTTGCCAGCCACATGTGCCCGCCCGAAAGACTCACCTGCAGATTTTTATTGATATTATAAGCCGCACCTATTCTTGTGTAGAAGAAGCTGTTGTTCTTTAAATAATCTGTTCGTCGTATATGCAGATCTGCAATTGCACTCCATTGTTTGTGCAGTTTAATGGTACTGTTTATGCTCCACCAGAAATGATGTTGTGTCTGCACTTCTTTTTTCTGCTGCGCCAGGCCGGCGTGGAAAAGGGAAAGAAATAAACCCGTAAACAAAAGATATTTCAACGAAGAATAATTTTACCGCACAAAGCTAAGATGCAGAAAATACACCCTGCGTGAACTTAGTCACAAAGCAAACTGATTCAGATTTCCTGTTTTTTTGCTTTGAAGTAAAAATAGAAGAAAACGCCGCTCAGCATCAGCCCAAGCCCGATAAGCGATTGCAACGGTTGTGTAACAACGGTATTAATAATTAGCGCCAGCGAGAACAGAAAAATAAATGCAGGAACAAATGGATAGCCAGTTACTTTTTCTTTAATGCTTCCGTTTCGTTTCATTTTAAACAAAGCCCACGCAAGCAGCAGGTAAAAAAGAAATCCTGCAAAGATCACCATGTTGGTGAGCATATCAAATGTGCCTGAAATAACCAATAAGCAGCTCCAAACCATTGTGTACAATAAAGCCACTGAGGGTGTGCGGTAAACAGGATGCACCGTTTTTGCTTTCCTGAAAAAATAACCTTCCTGCGCCATGCGGTAATATATACGGGCATGTGCAAGAATAATTCCATTCAACGTTCCAAACACCGAGATCATAATAAGTACAACAATGAGCGATTGACCGGCTTTTCCTAATAATGTTTCAGCAACAACAGCTGCACCAATGCGGCTTTGATCAACCGCTTTCAACTGCTCAAGCGGCAGCACGTGCATGTAAGCAGCATTTGCAAGCAGGTACAAAGCCATGGCAATTGCCACACCACTGATGATAGCAATGGGGATATTTCGTTTCGGATTTTTTATTTCGCCGGTAATAAAGGAAATATTGCTCCATCCATCATAAGCCCAGAATGCATTGAGCATGGCTGCAAGCAAGGCGCTGAAAAAAGCAACCCCTTTTAATCCTGAAGCAGTTGTTTCTGTCTGTATATCATTAGTATGAACAGGTGCGTATGATAAACCTATAATGATCAGGAGCAGGATGCCGATGATCTTGGCGGAAGAAATGATATTGTTGATGAGTCCGCCATTCTGCACACCCCGATAGTTGATCCATGTAAGCAATACAATGGCAGCAATAGCCAGCATTTTAATACCGCCATCAGCAAACGGATATAGAAAACCGCCAATGCCAATTGTTTCCCATGCATGAAAAGGATTACCCAATGGAATAAACACATTTACCGTTTGTGCAAATATGAACGCAACAGCTGCTACTGATGCGCAGCCCATAATGGTAAAATCTGTCCAGCCGAATAAAAAGGAAAAGAAGTTGCCGAACGAAAGCCGCAGGTATTCATACACTCCACCCGATTCTTCTGTAAGTGATGATAAACCTGCTAAGGTAAATGCACCAAACAATGTAATGATGCCTGCACCGGCCCACGCAAACAATATCCAAGGTTCACTTAAACCTGTTTGCGCCATGGGCACGATCTTCTTAAACACACCGGAACCGATCATCAAACCGGCAACTAATAAAATACCCGTACCCAAACCAAGCACACGCTTCAGAGCAGGTTGTTGATTGCTTGCTGATGTGTTTGTTTCGTTATGCATGCATGATCATTTTTTGCGTGAAGGTTGCTGCTGTGTGCTGCAATGAATGCCACCTCCGCTCCAGTTGACCATGAGGGCATCAATAAACACGATCTTTCTGCCGGGAAATTGTTCTTCAAATATTTTCCGTACCTGTTCTTCTTTTTCTTTTGATGAACCATAAGCCGTGTAAGTGGGCAGCAGCACTGTTTTATTTGTTACAAGATAATTCATGTAACTGCCGGCCGGTACACGGTAAATAGAATCACCTGCCTTTGGTGCTTCTGAAGGAACAAAATTTTTCAACTCCACATCAAATGTTACTTCACCGGAATCGATCTTTTGCCGTGCCTGTACTTTTTTTGTGATGAGATCGGGCAATGGAACTTTAATAATAGTGAATGCGTTGCCATCTTCGTCGGTTGCTTTTTTAAGAATGTTGTAGTTCTCATTCATCCGCTCATAATTTATCCTGTTAACAGGGTTGAGATCTTTTTCTTTTTCATCAACCCATGCAAGCAGAATTGTATTTGCATCTGAAAAACGAACAAACTCATCGGTATGACCGCCTGTGCCACCACCGTAATAATTGGCAGCTATGCGACGGAAAAAATTCTGCGGATCATCAGCCAAACCTTTTTTCATCCAGATGATCTTACTTACTCCCAGCACACGTTTAAACTCTGTTTCAATGTATTCTTTTTTCATACCCGGGTTTCGTTGAAACACGGTTGCTTCACATAAGATGAGTGTGCCTTCACCATTTACTTCAATAGCACCACCTTCGTGTACAACATTTGTTTTCAGTATCACCGCTTTTTCTGCAACGGCCATCTGGCTGTCAACAGTTCCTGTTTTCATACGCATTTCTTTGCGCAGGTTAAGATAGTGCTGCACGCTATCCTTGTTGCCGCTGTATTTTTCTTCCAGGAAACCGGGATAGCCATAAGCATTCCAGTCAAAATCAGCAACACCCAATTCACCTTTGCCGTTTATTAAAAACGCAGCACCATGATCTCTTATCCAGTAACGGTCGCCGGGCATGATATACGTTTTGTACATGCTACTGTCAATGCCTTGTGATGCGAGGTAGAGCTTGGCCTTTTGCAGAATGGTATCGTTATGAAACGCAATTTTTACCGTTACATTCGATGCCAGTGCTTTAATGATATTTGTAACAACAGGATAATAGCCACGGGAGCTGTCTTTTTCCCAGCCAAGCCAAACAGCATCATGTGGTTCCCACTCGGCAGGCATATAAAACTCTTCAGCTGGTCGTTGTTCTTTACAGGCGAACAGAAGAAAGGTTGTTGCTGATACAAAAAGAAATTTTTTCATGGCGTTATGGCATTGATTTTATCAGTTGATCATTTGTTTTCTGCTGATTGTATAATCAAGCGTAACAGATCGGCCACCTTGCTATCGTCCATCCAGCGTGTTACCACAACAAGATCATGTTCTTTATCGATGATGATATAGTTGCCGCCGAAGCCTGCTGCATAATATACTTTTGGTGAAATGCCTTTCCAGCTTTGTTCAGCATTGAGCCACCACAAATAACCATAACTTTTATTGGCA
Organism: Chitinophagaceae bacterium; assembly: GCA_009996555.1. Taxonomy (GTDB): domain Bacteria; phylum Bacteroidota; class Bacteroidia; order Chitinophagales; family Chitinophagaceae; genus Lacibacter. The sequence goes on from JAACZX010000468.1 coordinate 3,461, forward strand.
GTTGATGGTTGCTGCACCGCATTGATCCATTTTTCTGAAAGCAATTGCTGACCTTTCCATTTGCCATTGCGTAAAAACAATAAACCAAACCTTGCATGATCGTATGTGTTAATGAAAATACCACCGCCATGATGCCCGCCACCACTTACTGATTGAACGGTTAAACCATCCATTATTACATAAGAATTTTCATAGCCATACCAACGCCATGTAGTGGATGCACCAATAGGGTCCATGATCTTTTCCTTCAACACAACAGGCAGTGGCTTTCGCCAAACCTGCAGCAAAGAATAGGCAAGCAGGTTTACACGCACATCATTGTATTCATAATTTGTTCCCGGCTCAAGCAGCTTGCGGTTTTTCCATTCATCGATGCCGCCTTCTTTTGGTGGACGATCGGCCCAATCATCTAAGCCAAATAAACTGCCATTCCAGTCGGATGACTGATTGAGTAAATGATGCCATGTTATTTTTGAATTATGTGCACTTTCAAATGATCCGTCCCATACATAACCACCAACCTTATCATTCACATTTTTGATCAGGCCATTGTCAACAGCTAAACCTGCAACAGTAGATAGATAACTTTTAGTTACACTGAATGTCATATCAACCCTGTTCACATCGCCCCACTGTGCAACAATGTATCCGTTCTTGATTACAAGTCCGGCAGGGCCGCCTCTTTCTTTCATTGGCCCCACAATTTTATAACCGGGTTCACGTGAGTAAGACTTCATGTTGGCAATACGCAGATCACGCTCAACTTTGTTTTCATTTTTCATGGCGAAGCTCACTGCACTGTCAAGCCATGCCTTGTTCATCTTTAACTCTTCAGGCTTTTTTATTTGCCAGTCAGCATCAGGAAAATAATTTTGTTGTGCATGAAGAGTGAATGCATATACGCTAAGTACAAACAGCAATAGTTTTTTGATCATTACTTTTTATTTCAAATTATTTTTTATTCATTTCCATATAGTCAAACACCAAATTACAGAAAGCACTCATGCCTGTTTTAAATGCAGTATCATCTATAAAAAATTCGGGTGTGTGATGTGATGCAGATGTTGCAGGGTCTTTTCCTTTTGGTAAACCACCAATATAGAAATACAGGCCCGGCACTTTTTGTGCAAAGAAGGAGAAGTCTTCTGAAATTGTTTCCGGCGCAACCAGCATTACATTTTCTTTTCCCACAGCTTTTTGAAATGATGGCAACATAGCGGCTGTTAATGCTTCATTGTTAAATGTAACAGGATAATGTGCTGAGTATGGAATTTCCACAACAGCGGTTGCGCCTGCTGCTTCTGCTGTTTTTTCCACGATCTGTTTAATACGGCTGAAAACAAATGTTTCATCTGCCGCACTTAATGTTCTTACGGTGCCGGTCATTTCAACCTGGTCGGCAATAATATTGAAACGTGTGCCACCATGTATTGTTCCAATGGTAACAATGGCCGCATTATCGGCAATGTTTACATTCCGGCTCACAATTGTTTGAAGGTTGTTAACGATCTGCGATGCTGCCACAATCGGATCAACCGATAACCACGGCTTTGCACCATGTGCCGATTTTCCTTTCACAGTAATTTTCAGATCAGCCACACCTGCAAACGTACTGCCCGGACGGTAAGTTATTTTCCCTACTTCCACCTGCGCATTCATGTGCAGACCAAATATCACATCCACTTTCGGGTTTTCTAACACGCCTTCTTTCACCATCAACTCAGCGCCACCTTCTTCACCCTTTTGCGAACCTTCTTCTGCGGGTTGAAAAATAAATTTTATCGTACCGTTTAAATCTTTCTTCATGCCCGAAAGAATTTCAGCAACCCCCATAAGTATCGCCACATGCGCATCATGACCGCATGCATGCATCACACCAACTTCCTGTCCGTTGTAAATGCCTTTTGCTGTTGATGCAAAGGGGAGATTTGTTTTTTCTGTTACAGGTAATCCATCCATATCTGCACGAAGAGCAATAACAGGTCCGGGTTTGTCGCCTTTCAATATTCCTACCACACCTGTTTTAGCAATATTGGTTTTTACTTCCATACCTAATGATTGCAAATGTTTGGCGATGATGGCTGCTGTTCTTGTTTCCCTGTTTCCAAGTTCAGGGTTTTGGTGAAAATCATGTCGCCATTCAATAACCTTCTGTTCAATTTTTGCAATGGCATTGTTAATAGCAGTACGCTGTGTTGTTTTTTGTGCAATGATGTTCTGAATACTTAAAAGGAAGAAGGACAGGAATAGAATCCGCATGCAATATTATTTGTGTTTTTTAATGTGATCTGTTTATAAATAGCTCAGCCATTTTTTTTCTTTATGTTTGGTTTTGTACCGATCGTACCATTTGCAAACAGGATACAATGCTATGATAACGGAAAGCCAGACAAAATACACGATCCATAAATTATAACCTTCACCGGGTATAATAAATTTAAAAGGAAGTGATCCTTTCATTCCTTCTTCAAGCGTATGTCCTCTCAAAAAGAAAAACAGGATAGATATAATATGTAGCAGGTAAAAATGGACGATATAATAGAACAAAGGAACCCGCCCAAACACAATGGCGAATTTTGCGAAACGTCCATTTGTGTTTTTAACGAGTGATAGGAATATAAGAGCAACACCAATTGTTGCACACATAAACAGCAATGATGGCGGATACTTTTGAACATTCATAAAAGAGAAAAATGTTTGCAAGCCTGTTTGTTGATTGGTCCAGCGAAGCGGATCGCCGTAAACATTTGCTGTTCGCAATACAATAAACAGCAATAATGCGCCAATGCCCATCCATAACAACAGTTTATTTCTTCGTTCTGCTTCTGTATTGCTGAAAAGTTTACCACAGCAATAACCTAATATCATTAATCCTGTCCACGGAAGAAAAGGATACATGATGCCTAAAGTAAGACTGCTGCTCAATTGAAGGAATGCAGGACGGTGCAACAGGCTCCACCAAACAGGAAGAGCACTTCGGTTTGCTTCAGCAAAATCTATCAGGTTATGACCAAATACAATTAATAGTCCCACAGCGAGTATCAAGCGGAAGGGTAGCCAGATGAGGAGCCCAAGTAAAACCATGCTGATACCAATAGACCATATTGTTGCAAGAATGATGGTGCTGAAATAAATATCACCCAGCACGCCAAATGTCATCACCGTTATTTCTATAAGCACAAGCCAAAGACCACGGGTGATCAAAAAGCCACTTAATTCCTTTGTTGTTTTTCTTTTGCTTTGCAGCCACGCAGAAACACCTGAAAGAAAAACGAAAGTTGGTGCGCAGAAATGTGTGATCCATCTTGTAAAGTATAAAGCGGCTGTAGTGGTGGCCGGGTTCAACGGGTCGCCGGTGAATGCTTCCCTGTGAAAAAAATCCCTTGTATGATCAAGTGCCATAATGATCATCACAATTCCACGAAGCAGATCAATGGATTCAATGCGTTTGGATGAAGAGAGTGATTGTTGCATAGTTTTGGTTGGTTGAAATAAAAGCCGACACTTTAAATTAGAAAAAAGAACGGAGGTTTACAACACAAGCTTGTTGTGGACTTATTTTTCTTTCTACCCGTTTAATTTTTCATCAACCTTGTTGAATGCAATACATCAATTTTCCAGCTCTTTTTTACTTTCAAGAGAACAACTGTTTCCATCCAGTTTAAAATGTCTTCTTTTCCATTCCTGATTATTACTGATTGCAGATAATATGTAACCCATGCTGTATTGCCCTTGATAGTTGTATTTACATACTGAAAACTATTGCTGCGTTTAAAATCTTTAATGGTTTTACTGGCGATCATTTTTTGAATCAGGGTATCGATCGTCCACACCTGTCCGTATTCATAAAAACGCACATCAGCAGTAACAAAGGTTTTTAATGAAACAGTATCAAAAACAGATAGAGCTGCAAATGTATTTTCAATTGTTTCGTGTATGGCTGACTGTTCTTTATTTGCTGTTTGTGCATGCGTATTTATAGAGAAGAGTGAAACAATCAACAGGAATTTTACTTTTTGCATAGTAACAAAAACTCTTTGAATGAGTAAATACTGTTAAAGATCTTTCTTTTCAATACAGGCGATGATGTGTAAGGCAGATCTACTTAAATATAATTCTTATAACACAGAGCTCAAAATATGTTCTTCGCTTGTGTTTTTCTTCATGATCAACCAGGGCTGCACAATACTCATGATTGCTCATAAACACATGAAGAAGGCATGTACATGTTGTACTGTTGTTTTATTACCGGTTATCTTACTCCAATAGCCGGGATTAAAGTCAATAAGTACTAATAGGATAAATAAAAGCAACCACTTTTTGAAGTATGGGAATAAGATTCGTTTCATTTTTTAAGCTGACTGTTTGTTTACAACTGCATCGTCTTAATAGTTAGCAGCACATAAATAATAAAACAAACCCCACCATTTTTTTCATTATGATGAGGCCTGTTATCAATCAACATGGAAAAAGGGTTATTTCGAGCTTAGATCTTTACGTAGAAACAATAATTCGCTCCAGCTTTCCTGTACAAACTCTGCAATATCTTTCATGTATTGCTCGTAGGAACCTTCGCCGTTTGCAGTTTCATATACTTCTTTAAATGGTTTGCGGAAACCGGCAGCCCGTTCTTTCAATCCCTGCTTATACCTCGTTGTTAAAGTATATTGTGTTGGGCCAGATGCACTGGACATATATACAGCAACAGTTACACCTGAAGCTTCCCACGCTTTTTTTACTTTCTTAAGTATGGCTGCCACTTCATCGGTACGGCCTGGTTTGGGATACACATGGCTGATCTGAATTTTATCAGTAAAATCGCCCAGTGCAATGGTGCTTAACGATTCCTGGTAAACAGAAAAACCACCGCTTTGCCGGTCGGTTAAATACACAGCAACGTTTTTATTCCAGTCGTTTTGATGTTCGGGACTAATGTCGCCTCTTGCATCTTCGCTCTCCCAGCTCTTTGGGCCTTCGGTAATATGATAACCACCAATATCCGGTCCCGATTGAATGGCAAACACCCGCCAGTGATTATCGCCGCTGTGATATTTTTGAGCATGGTTGGCAACGGCCTTTTCAAATTCTGTGATCTTATCAATTTTAGGAAATACCCGGTGTGTAGATATTACGTTTTTAGTTTGGCTGATTCCTGCAAAAGAAAACAGCAGCATCAGCAGGCTTGCGCTGAGCTTGTTAACAAGTTTCTGTTTCATACAAATGTGTTTTGGTTTAGGAACAATGTGGTTAAATGCTCTTCCAAAGCTCTGCTCAAACCCAAAAATTTGTGAGTACAAATCCACCATTGAGCTTCAGTTTCTCAGCATTCAGCAGGACAAATTGTGCAGCAGCAGGATAAATTCATCATTCTGCGCAGAAAGAACTTGTTTAAGAGTTGATGGATGAAGTAAAAAATAAGGCTTCGATTATCTTTATAAGGAAATGCCCCCCAGCCACATTACTACTAAACTGCTGCCGATCCTTTTTGGGATTTGGTTTGCTGCGCCTGTTTTGGGCCAGTTGAAATATGAGCAGTTGAACACATCAAATGGTTTGAGCCAGGGTTATGTGTACGATATTTTACAGGACAAAGACGGCTTCATGTGGTTTGGAACCAAAGACGGGTTAAACCGTTACGATGGGTATAGTTTTAAAGTGTATACGCACGACAGCTACAACCCCAACTCAATCAGCAATAACAACATTAACCGGCTTTTTGAAGACAGCAAAGGAAGGCTTTGGGTAACTACAGATGATGGCATTAATATTTACGATAAACGAAGAGACAAGTTCCGGCGCATTTTACACAATCCCAAAAACACCAACAGCCTTTCAGGAAATAAAATTTATTTGCCGGTAATTGAATTGCCCGACGGAAGGTTTCTGATATTTCCGCAGGAAAAAAGTTTAGATGTTGTTTCGCTGCCAGCTGATTTTTTAGAGAATAATTCGCAGCCCGTCATTACACATTTATCTGCACCGGGGGCGCATAATGTTTCGTGTATGTATATGGATGGCAGTAAAAAAATGTGGATCATTTCTGATAAGGTTTATGAACTGCTGCCCAACGATCTGTCACTTATTTGGCGCAGGAACAGTTTTGCATTTGGCCAAACAGCTCCGGCCAAAGATGGCAGTGTATGGGCCGATGACTTTTTCTTTAGCCAGGTGCAGGATACCAATATGTACCCACTGTTTTCAAAAGATATCAGCAAAGGTCATGGCAGAACATTTTTTCACGAAGAAGATAAAAAGAGATTCTGGCTGGGAATTACAGATTCGGGCCGATTGGAAATTTATGATATTAAAAACTGGAAGCGTGGCAGCCCGGTTGATCCTGAACAAACAAGACTGCATAGTTTTTCGGAAGTAACACCAACAAGAATTTATAAAGACCGTTCAGGACTTGTGTGGGTGGGCACTAACGGTTATGGCCTGCGCAAGTACAGCAACGACACTGAAAAGTTTCATCACATTGCCCGTGCCATGAGTGTGCGTAAAATAATGGGCTTGCCAAACAACCAGGTTTTTGTATGGGGCTGGGGCGATTTAAAAAAGTTTGATACTGATGGAAACAACTTAACCGGCAAAGAAGAAAAGATTTTGTTTGATGGACTTGAATTTTTTATGGGTAAAGATTTTACCATTTGGGGCCTGCGCCGCAAGAATGGTTACAGTGCTGATAATTTTGATGAAGTAATTGAAAAAATAAACCTGCTAACAAAGGCTTCAACTACCTACAAGATCAATGTGAACCGGGATGAAGAATTGATGGAGTCCACGCTGGAGGACAGCAAAGGCAATATATGGCTTACAGGTTTTGGCGGAAGGCTCATCATCTTAAACCCTTTTACAGGAGGGTATAAAAAAATTACGATCAACACCGACGCTACTAACCCCATGTTGAAAGGCGCACAGATAACTGCATTGTACGAAGATGCAAGCGGTGATTTTTGGGCCGGCACAGAAAGCGGGCTTGCAAAAATTAATTTTCAATTCAACACAGCTGCAGCACCAACAATTACATGGTATAAAACAAACGCTGCAGATAAAACGGCTTTAAACTACAGCCATGTTTCCTGCATCAAGAATGATGCATTTGATAAAAATATTTTGTGGGTGGCAACAAAAGGCGGTGGTCTTAATCGTTTGAATAAATCAACAGGTGAGTTTACACATATCACAGCCAAAGAAGGTCTTAACAATAATGTAGTGTATGGATTGCTGATAGATGATGCAGGAAATATTTGGGGCAGCACCAACAATGGTATTTTTTGTTTACTCAAAGAACGGCAGGATAAACAGGGCAAATGGTTGTTCCGCCATTTTACAAAAACCTCCGGCTTGCAGGACGATGAGTTTAATACAGGCGCCTATGCAAAACTCCCCAATGGCGATCTTGCTTTTGGTGGTGTAAACGGACTGAATATTTTTAACCCGGCAACAGTTTTACAAAGCGGCTTTTCACCCAACGTTTTTATCACGAATATTTTAGCAGGAAACGAAGAGGTAGTACCCGGCGATAAAACAGGCATCTTAAAACAAGCGATTGAACAATCTTCTTCCATTACATTGAATCATCAGCAGGATATTTTAACGCTGGAGTTTTCATCACTCGATTTTACTTCGCCTGCTCAAAATAAATACCGTTATCAATTGATAGGTATTGATAAAGATTGGATTGAAAGCGGAACAAGAAGAACGGCCACTTACCTGCACCTGCCGCCCGGCCATTATACATTTAAAGTGCAGGGCAGTAACAGCCAGGGTACATGGAGTAATAAGATCGCCGAATTAAAAATTATTGTCAGTCCGCCGTGGTGGCGCACCTGGTGGGCTTATGTTATTTATGTGTTGCTGATCGGCTTTGCAGCAAGAGCGTATTTCTTATTCAGGATCAATAAAGCAAAACTGCAATCGCAATTACATTACGAGCAGCAGGAAGCAAAGCGTGTAAAGGAATTAGATACACTCAAAACACAACTCTATGCCAACATCACCCACGAGTTTCGTACACCGCTTACTGTTATACTGGGCATGGCCAACCAGGTAAAAGCAGCGCCGGAAAAATACCTCGACAATGGCGTGGACATGATCGTACGCAACGGGAAAAATTTACTGAACCTGGTAAATGAAATGCTCGATCTGTCGAAGCTGGAAGAAGGTAAGATGATGCTTCATTTGGTAAATGGCGATGTGATTCATTTTTTACGTTACGTGGTAGAGTCGTTTCAATCGTTGGCTGCCGGACAGCAAAAACAATTTCACTTTTTATCGGATGTAGATGAACTGGCAGTAGCTTATGATGCAGAAAAATTGCGGCAGATCATTTCCAATCTATTATCCAATGCATTAAAGTTTACTCCTGCACAGGGCAATGTGTATGTAAGTATTTCGCAAGAGCCCACTACAAAAAATAATTACACCACACTTGTATTAAAAGTAAAAGACACTGGCATTGGTATTCCCGAAAATCAGTTGCCGCATATATTCGATCGTTTCTATCAGTTAGATAACAGTCATACACGCAAAGCCGAAGGCACTGGTATTGGGTTGGCACTTACCAAAGAGTTGGTAAAACTTATGAATGGAACCATTGCAGTAAAAAGTCCGCCTATAGGTGCAACAAAAGGAACTGAGTTCACCATTACATTACCATTACAAAAAGCAAGTGTGGAAGATGTGGCTGCAACTGTGCCTGTACAACTAAAAGAACCGGTTATTAAACTGAATGCTGTAAGTAAAGAAACTGTTCTTCTCAATCAGAATTCGACGACGGATGAAACAGCATTGATCTTATTGGTAGAAGATAATGTAGATGTTGTGGCGTATACCGCCAGTTGTTTGCCGCAGTACAAATTAGCTGTTGGTAAAGATGGTAAAGAAGGTTTTGAGATTGCAGCCGAACTGATCCCTGATCTCATCATTACCGATGTGATGATGCCATTGATCGATGGATTTGAAATGTGCAGAAGGCTACGGCAGGATGAACGTACAAGCCATATTCCTATTATTATGCTTACTGCAAAAGCCGATATGCAAAGCAAACTGGAAGGGTTGGAAAGAGGCGCTGATGTGTATTTAGAAAAACCATTTCACAAAGAAGAATTATTGCTGCGTATTAAAAAACTATTGGAGCTGCGGAAACATCTGCAACAGTATTACAGCAGGCAAATGGGTATTGTTAGTAAAACTGAAATTTCGTCAACTGAAGAAACAGAAGTTGTTACAGATGA
>JAACZX010000587.1 GCA_009996555.1 Chitinophagaceae bacterium
GGAAAATATCTCTTAATTCTTTTTGCATAGCCCGGTAAATACTTTTCTTGAGTAACTTTTTATAATGCTTGGAATACTTCTTTTGGCGATGGCTTTCATCATACCATGTTCACCATATTTATGGCTGAGCTTATATACGTGCAGGAATAAAACAAAGCCGCTAATGACAATGATGGCAAGACAGGCGAATGTGTTGACACCGCAGATATAAAGAACAGCAAACACAATAAGCAGCAACAGTAAACCGGCGCCGAGATACCAGATATACTGTGCCCGCAGTCCTTTAAATTCAATAGGCTTATTGATTCCTTTATTGATACTGTATACACTGGTTGCCATTGCTGTGAAGTTGATACATAATGAAAACTGATACTAAACACCAAAGAAAGATTTGAGCACTGTGGCAACAATCACAAGGAATACGCAACTGCCGAACCAGGCCGCCGCTACTTTACCAGTATCGGGATCACCACTGTTCCATTTGTTATATACTTTAATGGCACCGATCAGGCCAACGATGGCACCGACTGCATACATCAGGTTTGTGCCTGATGCGAAATAGCTCCGCACTTTGGTATTGGCTTCCTGGATACCTGCAACACCATCCTGTGCCATCAATTCACTAACTGTAGAAATCAGCATAGCAGTGAGCGTTAACCGCATGGTCCGGTGGTGGAATAAAAAACAATTCAGTTTCTTCATGTTCATACACACTTGTTTTTATAATTTATGTTGATGACAAATAAAAGGAGCTCCATCCTATCTCATCCATAGCTCACGTAGATCTTCCTCACCGAGATGGATGGAGCATTTATCCAGACTTTCCTGTACAATAAATCTGTTAATGGCAGTTTTGAAATATTCATCAGCAGGTTGATATTGCTGCAACCCTTTTTGCAAAGCCATGATCAGCTCATGTTTATTTTGCTTATGTACAAAAAGAGCAGCTAATTCATTTGTTACAGGGAGGATTGCGTTCAATTCCTCATCATTCGCATTGTCATAGAAAGAGGAAAACTTCTTGCTGTTTAAAACGAACGGAATGCGGCCTTTCAGATAAACCAACCACACAAACGTGTAATAGATCACAAGGGCAATACATAAAATGAGGAGGTATTGAGTCCATGAAATTGAATGCAGCATAATAAATTCATTTAAGGATGATCGTTATTCGTTTGAAGACAATGATCAGTCGTGAATGCAAACATAATTTGCTGAAATGCTGTTTTGGTGGAATCCAGTGGAATCGAAGTGGAAGTGTTAATCATAACTATCGATATTACGGATCATCTTTTGCAGGAAGCGTTTCACATTTTCCTTTGCCTCATAATCAACTTTATCGCTATACTTGATCAGGCTTTGTGCACTGAAACCTTTTTGATTTTTGTTGGAGATGGAAGACGCAGTTTTTTCAAGAAGTGTTTTATAGTTTTCATTAGCCGCACCACCTGCATCAATGAACGCCTTATGTAAAAGATAAATTTCAGATCCCCTGAACGGCATCTGTATCAGATCAGCAGTGGAAGATGCAATCAAGGGATTTCGAAATCCTTTGTTTAAATCCGAAATACCCGTTTGAATGGCCTCTAACAAATTGATGGTAGCGTTCCATTTCTCAATGATGATTTTCATATCTGTGTTTTAAAGGTTGCTGAATAGAGTTGCCTTTGCAAGGAGCAATAGAAGGCTTTACATCTGCAGAAGGTGGGTAATACAGCAGTTGATCTTATTGAAAAGATCATCCATGGATGCATGGAGCATACAGAAGTGGGCACACGGTAAATGAAATAGAAACAAAGTGTAAGGTTAATCAGTCATTCCGAATTGTTGGAATGTAGTACGGTGATCGGTAGGATAGTGGTTGTTGCCAAGAATAGAATTGATGATAACCGCATTCCGGTACGGACCTAAGCTCAGATCCGCAGCGTTAAAACCATGTGAGTGTGTTTCAGCATTCTGAACAAAAACAGAATGAGTCTTGTCAATAGAATAATCACGGTTCACCTTATATTGTCCATTTGCAAGCCAGGAAATATTTTCTCTGATGGGGTCAATAAACCCGGGTAAATTGTATTGATAACCGGTAGCCAGGATCACACAATTTGTTTCATGCAGGAAGCTGCGTTCCGTCCGGTTATGATGAAAGCGAAGGCGGTAGCTCTCATTGTTTAACCGTTCAACATGTTCGAGACTTACATCGGTTTTGATCATAGAAGACAGCTTCCCATACTCTGTCCGTTGTTCATACAGGTGATCATAAATGCTGTTTAATAAATCTTCATTGACACCTTTATAAAGTGTGTGCTGCATGTGCTGTAACTCCTTCTTCTTTTCCTGTTCAAGTTCATAGAAGTAATCAATGTAGTCAGGTGTATTCATTTCATAGATCAGTTTGTTTGTTTCCATTGCATACAATCTGTCAGAACGTGTAAACCAGCAAACCTGTTTTCCAGGTTGATTGCACAAAAGATCATAATAAATTTCTGCCGCACTTTGTCCCGAACCTATAATACTGATCACACTGGAGTTTTCGATTTCCTTTTGATGAAAGAGATAATCAGAAGAATGAAACAGATGGGAGGAAAGTTGATCCGGTTCCATACATGCAGGCAATGAAGGAACGCTTCCTGTACCGATCACGATTTTTTTTGCATGAAATCGATGCAGTCCTGCGGATTGATCTTTGCAATGAACGATATAATATTCTTTAGTTGGTTCATAATGGATCGCCTGGACAGAATGATCAAATCGCAACACATCAAGTTGCCTGCATACCCACTGGCAATACCTGTTGTATTCGGTTCTTGTAATATACTGGGCCTGCCGGATGCCAAATTGTAATAAACGGTTTTCCTTTCGCAGGAAATTTAAATAGCTGAACGGACTTGCCGGATCAACCAGTGTTACAAGGTCAGCGAGATAAGGTACCTGTAAGGTTGTGCCTTCAATCAGCATACCCGGATGCCAGTTAAATGATGTCTTCTTTTCAAGAAAAACAGTTTTCATTTTTTTCAAGGGATGAGTAAGCGCAGCTAGGCCAAGGTTAAAAGGCCCAATACCGATTGCCAGAAGATCAAAGACTGTGTTATTCATTTGAATGTAATTTTCGTGAGCGAATAAGTTCGTTATACAAAGCCGGAAGTAGAAAGCTTATCATACTTGTTAAGAGTATCGTGCACAGTGTTTCATTCAGGGGTAACTGTTCATAACCAAATACGGGTAGTAACCACATGATAAGGATCCATTGTATAAAATAGATGCTCGTAATATGCACGCTGATCCACCGTAGAAACCGGAAGAAGATATTGTCTTCAAACTTTGTTGCCAACCATACAAACAGTGCAATCCATAGCATCACCACACCCAGATGAAAGAAAGTACCCCCGATGCCTAAGCGGTAAAAATTATTATTCCACTCAGAGGGTTCAAATAAACGAAGCATGATACCTGTAATAACTACAAGGGCAGAACTGATCAACCACGCTTTATTTCTTGCAAATTGCAAACATTTTTGCCAGGCCAATCCTGCAAGCACACCTGCTAAAGGATAGCATAGCCAGGGAAAAGCAGGAAAGAAAGTGGCAGGTGGTACTCCATTGAAAAGACGGAGGGGTAATTGTAGCAGCAAATGGTTTGATTCAACCTTCCATAGCAATGGTGATAATAATACAGTCAACAGGATGGTAAACGAAAACACGAATATTTTTTGTTTCACCCGCAGAAGGAGTTGACAAACGGGATAAGCAATTGCCGCCAGTTGCAGAATATCACCAGTCAGCAAAAGATGTAAACCTGTAAAATCATCAATAACAACTTTATTGCCCGCCAAAAATTCTTCTGGCAACCATCCCCACCAATAAGGCAACACAAGGCGTATAAAATTCAACAGGTAACCGGCGGCGAGTAAATAAATTGTTCGTTGTATTGTCTGTGTAAATGATTTCTTCCGGCCATAGGCAATGAAAACGCCCATCAGGAACATGAATAACTGAGCACCGGGTTGTTCAGCAAGAAAGCCAAGGAAGAACCCCAGTACTCCTTGTTTTACTTCAGGTGTACTGTACAATAGGGTTGTATGTACAGCAGGCATGATCAGGACAATAAATCCCCTTGCGAGGGCAAGGCCCTTGCTTTCATTTGTTGATAGCATAAAGGATGTATTAAAATAAAGGAAGGTTACGAACGGCTGCCATGTTGCTTGGTATGCTGTTCCTTTGTGATCATATAGAGGTTTGCTTTTTTTTCAGGGAGTTCCACTTCGCTGAGGAATACAAAGCCTGCATTTATTGCTAACCGGCATGCAAACAGATTATTAGCATCAGGTTCGGCCACAACCCGTTTAACTGAATTATAGGTAAACAGCATTTCCAGTATGGTTCGGAGTGTTTTTTCAGAAACTTTTTTCATTTGTTTTTTTAATGGCAACAATTCAATATGTGGTGCCATCAGTAAATGAATACCAAAATCATGGATATCCGCTTCGAATGTAAGTGCAAGTTCACTACTGATCACCTGGTACACTTCAAACAGCGCAATGGGCTTTGTTTCATAACAAACAAGAAAGGAACTGGAGCTGTTATCTTCCTTTTGTTTCT
>JAACZX010000588.1 GCA_009996555.1 Chitinophagaceae bacterium
AGAAGTATTGGTACTTGGCCGTAAAACCTGTGCGGTTACACATCCCAAACTAAAAGAAGTGCTGCACAGTAATTTTCACGACATCACTCCTGTTGCTCATCAGTTAAAAGGGTATGATGCCTGTTTCTTTTGTGCAGGTGTATCGTCAGTAGGAAAAAAAGAACAGGAATTCTATCATCTAACCTATACACTTACTATGCATGTAGCTGAGGTACTGTCGAAACAAAACCCAGGCATGACGTTTTGTTATGTATCTGGTGCAGGTACCGACAGCAGTGAGAAAGGCCGGATGATGTGGGCACGTGTGAAAGGAAAAACAGAAAATGATTTAGCCAGGTTGCCATTTGCGCAAGTGTACAATTTCAGACCTGCGTTTATTATTACAGGCAAAAACATGAAAAACACATTGTCTTACTACAACTATTTTTCATGGATGGTGCCGATTATTAAAACATTTGCACCAAATATGATTATACGCCTTAGCGATATTGGCCTGGCAATGATCAATGCTGTTACAAAAGGTTACAAAAAATCAATACTGGAAGTGAAAGATATTAAGGAACTTGCTGCACAATAAATGCATGAAATGAAAAAGCTTTCTCTTCTTTTACTTTTTGCCTTCAACACCTCCCTTCTGTTTGCGCAAAACAGTTTGCAGGCAATGACATTTAATATCCGTTTAAATACATCATCAGACAGCTTAAATGCCTGGCCATACAGGAAAGATAAAGTAGCTTCACAAATTCTTTTTCACAAAATTGATCTGCTGGGTGTACAGGAAGCTTTGCACGACCAGATGCTCGATCTTCAGCAACGTTTACCACAGTACAAATATGTTGGTGGCGGCAGAGATGATGGTAAAACAAAAGGCGAGTACTCCGCTATTTTTTATGATACAACAAGATTACAACTACTCTCCTCTTCCATGTTCTGGCTAAGCGAAACTACTGCTGCTGCAGGAAGTAAAGGATGGGACGCTGCTATTACACGCATTGTTACATGGGCTAAGTTTAAAGACAAACGAACAAAGAAAATATTCTTTGCATTTAACACGCATTTTGACCACATGGGCAAGATAGCAAGACGTGAAAGTGCCAAACTGGTATTACAAAAGGTGAAAGAAATTGCCGGCTCCTCTCCTGCAATTATCACCGGCGATTTTAATGCACAGCCAACGGACGAACCAATCATGGTGATCCTTGATAAAAACAATCCGCTTCGTTTAACCGACAGTAAAGAAATATCCCGGTCGCCGCATTACGGACCTGCCGGAACATTCAATGCATTTCGTTCCAAAGAAACCGATGACCAGCCAATTGATTACATTTTTGTAAAAGGCAACTGGAAGGTGTTAACACATGCAACAATATCGCAAACATGGATGGGCCGTTTTGCAAGTGATCATTTTTCGGTGATTACTGAATTGTTGCTGAACTAATTTTTCGTTTAACTCATTTACTATGCCATACGTAAATATCAAAATCACCAATGAAGGTGCCACAAAAGAACAAAAAGCAGCTTTAATTAAAGGCGTAACTGAACTGCTGCAACAAGTGTTGAACAAAAATCCACAGACAACGGTTGTTGTAATTGACGAAGTGGAAACTGATAACTGGGGTATTGGCGGCGAAACAATAACCAACCGCAGACTACAGGGAAAATAATCCATCACACAAACAGGAAACACATGAAACCATACGTTATTTGCCACATGCTAGGTTCGGTTGACGGACGCATTAAACAAAACATCTGGGGTTTTAAAGATCATCATAAATACTTTGAAGAACCGGCTTCTAAAATAAAAGCAGATGCATGGCTGGTAGGCCGCAAAACCATGCAGGAATTTTGCAGCAAAAAGAAATACAAACCGGAAAAGCCGAAAGAAAAAATTGCCAAAGAAGATTTTGTTGCGCCGAAAGTTGCAAAGCAATATGCGGTTGTTATCGATCCCTCGGGTAAATGCTTTTGGGATACCAATATGGTTTCAACCGAACAGGTGATTGAAGTGCTGAGCGAAGATGTAAGCAGCAGCTATCTTGCACACCTGCGCAGTAAAAATGTATCGTACATTTTTGGCGGCAAAAAAGATCTGGACCTTGCATTGGTACTGAAAAAACTCAACAAACACTTTGGCATTAAGCGTGTTCGTATTGATGGCGGCGGACATGTAAACGGATCTTTCCTGAAAGCCGGCCTGATCGATGAATTCAGTTTGGTACTGGCACCATTAGCCGACGGCACTATTGGAGCACCAACAGTATTTGAAGCAGAGGAAGGTTATGGCAAACGAAAGGCAACACACTTTACATTAAAATCAGTGAAGCGTATTTACAAAGATTTTTTGTGGCTGCGTTACATCACAGTAAAAGATAAAAAGATCAAACGCTGATTCCCTCCGCTGTATGCTACTGCCACGAATACTTGTCCTGCAACCAAAATTACTTGCAGGCAAACAACTACGTATGAGTCTTGTACAAAACCAAACAGGATTGTTGTGGCAGAGCTTTATGCAGCAACGCACACAATTTGCAGCAGTAAGTAATGTGCTTTATTCATTACAGCTGTATCCTGAAAATTATTTTACAGCATTCGATCCAGCCAATGAATTTACCAAATGGGCATTAGCCGAAGTTAGTGATGCAAATAGTTTACCCGAAGGTTTTGAATATTTTCATTTGTCTGGTGGTTTGTATACCGTATTCGATCATAAAGGATGCGATACTGAAATTTTCCAACAGATCTTTACCCAATGGCTGCCGCAATCGGCTTTTGTGTTGGATGATCGTCCGCATTTTGAAGTGCTGGGGGAAAAATATAAGAACCACAGTACCGATTCAGAAGAAGAGATATGGATACCTGTAAAAGGAAAGTAAACCGGGCAACTCCCGCCATCATTACCGGCAACTTCAATAGCAATCAACCCAAAAACAATTCCCTGGCAATTATTTTGTTATTGCTTTAACATTTTTCAACACCTGCGTATTGTGCAGGGTTAAATTCAAGTTCCTTATTTTTGCCTGCCTTAATTTATCAATTCATGCAGCAGGTTTAACGCTGCTTTTTTCAGTTGTTTCAGTTGTGCATCATTGTACACTGATTTCCATACAACTTCACTTTTTAAGCAATACGATATGAAAGTACTTCTTCAGTGGGCAACTATTATTCCTGTATTAGCCTGGGTGCTCTATTTCTCAGGCATGATCGACAACAACGGCATTTTCCAGGTTATTGCTGTTGTATTGCTGTTATTGAGCGTTATGTCAGCAGTCCATCATTCTGAGATTATTGCACACAGAGTTGGAGAACCTTATGGTACCATTATCCTTGCAGTAGCAGTCACCATTATTGAAGTGTCCATCATTGTCTCTCTGATGATGTCGGGCGGAGAAGAAACCGCAGCATTGGCAAGAGATACTGTTTATTCTGCCACGATGCTTATCTTAAACGGTATTGTTGGGTTGAGCCTCTTTATTGGCGGATTAAAATTTCATGAACAAAGTTTTTCCAAACATTCTGCAACCATCGCATTGGTATCGCTGGTGTCTATCATTGTTCTTACACTGGTATTTCCCACTTTCACCTCAAGCATTGAAGGCCCTTACTACTCTACACCACAACTGGTTTTTGTTTCTATTGCGTGCCTTGTTATTTATGCTTTCTTTTTGTTTGCGCAAACTTCACGGCACAGAGAGTATTTTCTTTCTGAAGGTGAAGATGAAGAACATGCTGCGCCTGTAAAGATCAGCAACCCGGTTATGTTCATCAGTCTTGGCTTTCTGTTAGTGAGCTTAGGCGTGGTAGTATTACTTGCAAAAACATTATCGCCCACAATCGAATCAATTGTAATCAGCTATCATCTTCCCAAAGCATTGGTAGGTGTGATCATTGCTGCAGTAATTCTGTTACCTGAAGGCGTTGCAGCCATTATTGCCGCAAGAAAGAACCGTTTACAAACGAGTCTTAACCTTGCGTTGGGTTCAGCACTGGCAAGTATTGGCTTAACAATTCCCTCTGTTGCTATTGTAAGCAGGATCAACAACATGAACATCATTCTTGGATTAGATATAAAATCAATTATCCTTCTTGCATTATCGGTGTTTATTGTATTACTGTCTTTGGCAAGCGGCCGCACCAATGTTGTGTATGGAGCAGTGTTGCTGGTAAATCTTTTTGCATTTATTTTCCTGATCATTCATCCTTAACCCATTGCACTACTTTTTTGATGAGGTTCAGCCGCATGCGACTGAACCTCATTTGGTATAAACAGCAAGATCCACCGTCACAAAAAAGGCTTGCCGTCTATCCATTTTTTTAAAATCCTATTAAAAAGGTAGACTAATTGCCTATCTTTGCATGCATCAATCAATAGTAGTAACCATGCATAAATTTTTATTTACAGCAATGGCGGCCTTTATACTCACCGCCCCGTTTGCGCAGGAACATCAACCAGGTAAAAAACCAAATCTGGTTGTGAAAGTAAACCTCTCGAAAATTCAATACCCATTGGAAAAGATCTTTCTCTCGTATTATAACAGCAGCACAAAAGTGCGTTATACCGATAGCATTGATCTGCTGCAACAACCC
>JAACZX010000218.1 GCA_009996555.1 Chitinophagaceae bacterium
AAGGAACACTGTCTTCCCTTACCTGGAGGGTGTGGGCTTGTGATATGTCCACACTGTCATTAAACTTCTTGTGTTTTTTAAGATGATTAATGCAGGTGTGCACAATAATGCGCCTGATCCAACCTTCAAAAGAGCCTTTGTTTTGAAACTGATGAATTTGTGTGAATACCCTGATGAAACCTTCCTGCAACATGTCTTCCGCATCTTCCCGGTTACGGGCAAAACGATAACAAACAGCCAGCATTTTAGGACTGTACTTACTATACAGCTCCTGTTGTGCGGCCGGTTGATTTTTCAGACATGCTTGTAAGAGTGCTTCCTCTGTCATTCACGGATGGGTTTGCAACCCTGAATTTAGACAAATTAGTTGAAAATACTGCTGCTTTCCCATCAAAAAAATGAGAGAAAGCAGCAGTATTTTGGAGGAATGATCAGCGGCTTTTCTGCTTTATCCGTTTAGGGTTGTACCAAAGCCAGAAACCTGTAAGGGTTAACAACAGAAGGCTTAAGCCCATAACTGTTGAATAAGAAAGCTTGAACAGGCCGTTCTTGTTCCTGAACAAATTATCCAGAATGGTACCATCGTGCAGGTGCTCAATGAAGTCAGCTCTTCTCCGTTCAAACAGTAGCGGAGCTCCTGTTGTGCAGTCGAGCTGGATGGCATGGTATTTTTCTGCGAATACAAATTTTACCATACCCTTCGATGGACGGAAATCGATCCTGTCGATTGTTGCCTCACCTGTACTGTTCATACTGTCTTTATACAATGCTGTTGCAATGGACTGAAGTGAATCAACTGACAGCCAGTTTTTAGTATCAGTGCTGACTCCTTTCCGTGATTCAGCCAGCAAATAGCCATTGCTATTCTTTTTCCAGCCAAGCAATAAACCCGTGCCGGCAATAAACAGAAAAAAGACAAAAAGTGCCGATGCAACCCATCGATGGATCTTTCTGTACCATCTTGTTCTTTTTACAATTTTCTGTGTCATAGTGATTAATTTAAAATGCGGCTCTTATCGAAATGATGAGGTTGCTGCCTGCAGCCACAATGCCGGAAGAATAAGATCTGTAACGTTGATTGCTGATGTTTTCCCAACCTGCAGTAAAGGTGAGCATTTTTGTGAACTGCCAACCTGCTTTCAGGTTAAGCGTGTACCAACCCGGCGAATAAGGTTTGCCGTTTGCATCTTTTGCATAAATATCTGTCTTTGCCTGTTCCGATGGAGCAAGCTGGCTGTTTGTTATTTCACTGTTGTAAACAGCAGACAGTTCGGCAAATATCTTTTTCAGATTGTACTTCAGCAATGTGCTTCCGTAAAATGGAGGCGCATGTCTTAATGCTACCTGTTTATCATTTACATCATCTGTTTCTTTACCGGTTATCCAGTTAGCATGGGTTTGCACAGCAAGTTGTTTCGTGATAAATACTTCTGCACTTAACTGCACACCCCAAACTGTTGCTTTCGCCACATTCTGCAATGTTTCAACTCTGCTCTTTACACTCATAAACAAAATGCTGTCGCTGCCATTGAATGTTGATGGCCTGCGAACAATAGCATTGCTGAGTACAGAATGAAAAAGGTTTAATTCAATACGCAGTTTTTGATGGATGTTTTTGATAACGCCTATCTCATAGTTCAAACCATATTCTGAACGAAGACCTGGATTGGGCACTGTTACATTGCCCGGTGCACTTTCAAACAGCTTTCCAATATCATCAACATTGGGCATACGATAGCCGGTTGAAAAATTGGCATTCAACTGCCAGCTTTCAGCAGGGCGAAACACCAGGCCTGCATTACCGGTTAAAGCACCTTCGCCAATGGTTGCCTGTTTATAAGGAAACTTGATAAAGCTGGTATCGAAAGTTGCATTAAGCGTATTATAGCTGTAGCGTAAACCTCCTGTTGCTGTAACTTTTTCGTGCAGGTTGATCTTGTAGCTTGCATAAATGCCAGTGGTGCTCCATGTACTTCCGTTGGGGTAGCGGCTCACAAAACGGTTTGTGGCACCGGTATTAATATTTGTTTGCATACCGGTAGAACCTACTTTGTTGTACACATATTCCAACCCGTAAAACAATCGTCCTTTGCCGATTGCTTTGTTTGCATCCATATTAATACTTGTTGCATCAACCGTTTCAGCCTGTTTGTTACGGGTGAGGTTGTTTCTTGTGCGATCAACCCTGCTTTCTTCATAATCCTGGTATGCAACAGTAAGTTTTGCTTCATCATACAATCCGTTTGCTTTTGTATGCAATACCTGCAGGTTATGCATGCTCCAGATCATAGGACCATAATTCCATTCTGCAAAACGCAGATTGCCGTTGCGGTACTGGATCAAACGATCATAACGGGGAGCATCACCTGTTTTTGCATACGTGAACCCATATTGCAGATCGAGATAAGGCGTTGGTTTCAACCTGATCTTTTGCAGGATATTCAATTGCTCATAACCACTGAAGCGTTGTACACGGGGATCACTGTTTTTGGTAATGACATCAACACCGTTTATGCGTTCAACATACTCCGGACGGAGGTATGCATCCTGCCCGCCAAATTTTCCCATCTTCAGATCGCCAAATTTACTGAAGGTGAAAGACGATAAGAACGATAATTTCTTTTCACCCACATTCACATCGGCATGAATGGTATTTTCATTATTGGCCGATGAATAGCGCACAAGGCCGCTACCTCTTACCAGCAGTTTATCAGATGTTGCTAATCTTGGTTGCAACGAATGAAAATCCATTACGCCTCCAATAGCATCACTGCCGTAGATCAATGAACCGGGGCCAAAGATCACTTCGGCAGTTTCAAGTGCTAAGGCATCAACTGAAATAATATTCTGCAGATTACCGCTGCGGTAAATCGCATTGTTCATGCGTACACCATCTGCAACCAATAGTACACGGTTGGTTGCAAACCCACGGATCATGGGGCTGCCGCCACCAAGCTGACTTTTTTGTACAAACACTGCTCCGGTTTGCGCTAAAAGATCTGCAGCTGTTTGTGGATTGTTTCGAAGTATTTGTTGCTTATTAATCTTGGTGATCTTATTGGGCACTTCGTTCATCTTCAGCTCCCACTTATTTACTGAGATGATCACTTCTTCCAGTTCTTTTGAAGTGGAGTCATTGTTTGTTTCCGTTTGTGCATGCGCAAGCAAAACAGGAAAAACAAACATGACAACGAATATGAATTGTTTCATGAAGTTTTATTGTTCAGAATATACAAATAGACAGCAGCATACATCACCCGCATGCGGGCAGGATGAGCTGCAAAAAAGATTAAACAAAAAGCGTATGCTGTTTTGGCGGAGGTGTAAGAAAACCCAGGAAGGGGGAGTGATAAAAAGAATCCCTGAACAGGTTGTTGATGTTTGCTGCCAGGGGAGTATATGAAAAAATGTTAGCTGCTTCTGCCGGTAATCCTAAAGCGGATAATAACTGTAAAGTTTGTTTCGATTGTTTTGATTCCTGCTGCGATTGTTGCCTGATCAGTTTTTTTAAGGCTTTCTCTTCTGCATCATAAAGACCGGTAAGTACAAGATCATCGCCATCAGTTTTCATGTTCTTTATATCAAACATTTCATGACCGATGGCAATTTCTTTTCCTGGTTTTACCCATTGTACATCCCGGGCTTTCACCCGTAGGGTAACAAGCTGTTCTTTTTCGAGACGTTCCAGCATTTCATGTTGAATATGCTTTTGCCGTAACTGCAGCAGTACCGGTGCCACAAATGGCACCAGCATAAAAAAAAGGAGTAAAACTGCAGTTATGGTTTTTACAAAACGCATGGTCATGAAATCAATACTTCACCCGTCATTTCAACCGGAACAGGCAAGCCCATCATGGTTAAAATGCTTGGTGCAATATCTCCCAATTTGCCGGGCTTTACCGTTCCTTTCCATGAACGGTCAATCACAAACAGCGGCACAGGATTTAACGTATGTGCGGTATTGGGTGTGCCATCTTCATTGATCATAAAATCAGCATTCCCATGATCGGCAGTAAGGAATACCGTATAGCCATGATCCAATGCAGCAGTTACTACACGTTTTACACAGGCATCAACCGTTTCCACGGCTTTAACAGCTGCACTAAATACACCGGTATGGCCCACCATATCAGCATTGGCATAATTCAAACAAATAAAATCAGCTGTTTCATCCTGTATTTCCGGCACAATAGCATCGGTTACTTCCACTGCACTCATTTCAGGTTGCAGATCGTAAGTAGCCACTTTGGGCGAAGGAATCATGATCCTTTTTTCACCTTCAAATGGTTTTTCACGCCCACCGCTGAAGAAGAAACTTACATGCGGATATTTTTCTGTTTCAGCAATACGGATCTGTGTGCGTCCGTGCTGTTCCAATACTTCACCTAAAGTTTTTGAGAGATTATCTGTAGAAAAGATGACGTGTACGTTTTTGTATGTTTTATCATACTCGGTCATGGTGGTGTAATGCAGGTTGAGTTTTTTCATACCAAACTCGGGCATATCCTGCTGGGTTAACACCTGTGTTATTTCACGGCAACGGTCTGTGCGGAAGTTGAAGCAGATCACTGCGTCATCTTCT
>JAACZX010000219.1 GCA_009996555.1 Chitinophagaceae bacterium
TCGAAACGCATATAAATTTCATTATCCTGCAAACCATAGTTGATACGGAAAGCACCACTGAACTTATAATCTTCCATAAACTCCATTGCACCAACTCTTGTCATGGCATTCAGCGGATTGCTGTTACCAAGGTTAACCGGACCTGATGCTCCAGAGAATGGTTGAAAACGATTAATGAGTAATGCACCGTTTGAAGCAAAGTTGGTGGTAACATTATCAAGGAAATATTTTTTGGTGTAGGGGAACAAACGCATGCGGCTCAGCACTTCTTCTCTGCTTTGTCCTTTAGCCCCCATCAGTTTTTGTCCCGGCTGAATGGAATCATCTTTAAACTCTGTTTCAAAGAAATCGTTGGCAGGCTTTTTCGTTACTATACTGTCAACAATATCTGTTCTGTCCTGTGTGTTTTCACCGGCAATCTTATCAAGCCTTGTCATACGCTTGATGTATTCGGTGGGCCGAGCATTTACATTCCGTTTACGCAAAGTGTTTTCATCTACTTTCAGTTTGTAGAGGAATTTGAACTCACCCTGGCGGTTCACTTCTGTTACCTGGCCATTATCGCCTGCAATGCGGCTTTCCAATACACTGCTTTGATAGTTCGATAACGGGAATGTGTACGAACTGTCATCGGTAACACGGAAAGTGTACACCGAATCGGGTTCCTGTTTGTTCCATGCCTGTAATGTTGAATCAAGTTCTTTTGGTTCAGGATTACGCAGCAATTCATCGCCCACCTGGAAGATGGTATCCAAGCCAGCAGCTGTTGTGCTGAAGAAACCTGCCCAGCGGTTACCAATACCATTTTCATCGCTGATGAAAGTGAAGTGATTGGTGTTGTATTGTGCAGGGTAACGGGCATTACCATATTTGATATTGCTTAGCTGCGATATTTGTTTGAATTCAGATTTGTTCCAGTTGTCGATCAGAAATACATTGTAACGGTCTTTTGGCAATACCGTATCACCGGTAGGTGCATTTGGTGAAGGTCTGTTACTGGAGAAGATGATACCTGTTTTATTGGGGAAAGCCACAAAACTTGCATCCAGATCATCGTACACATCATTGGTGATCTGTTCTTCTTTCATTTTATCGATCTTATATACAAACACATCACTCTGCCCGCCTTTTACAGCACTCATCACCAGTGTATTCGGGTCAAGCATGTATTGCATATCATTCACCTGTTCAAACGGAAGCTCAACATTTTTTACTGTTTTAATACGACGGAATGCATCATAAACATTCAACAACACTTTCCCTTTTTCCCAAACAATCATAGCAATGCGTGTTCCTTTAGGATCCCAAGCCAGTAAAGGATAATTAGGATTTGGTTTTTCTTCAAGATTACGTACGCCACTCTTCCACAATACTTTTTCTGAAATAAAATTCTCGTTCAGGATCACTCTTGTTTGCCCTTTCTTGTATTCAACAACCGCATACGTGAAACTCTTTGGATTAGGGTTTGCCTGGAAACGGAAATAATCGTTCTTGCCAATTTCTTTTGGAACCGTTAAACGGCCGCTTGGTACATTTCTTCTTGCACGGATATCTTTAAAATATTTATCACGGTTGTACATCATAAAATCTTTGAGTACATCCTTGAGTTTTTTCTTGGCAATGGTTTGTGTGGCCCTGTTTACATTTTTGTAAATGCGGCTCAGGTACAACATGTATGTTACGTTTTCCTGGCGGTAACGTTCTTCAATATAATACCAAAAAGCATGACCGGCCAATTGCGGTTGCTGGTAAGCAAAATGGTAGAAACTTTTATAGTCGGCACCAATCATGGCGCTTTTTAATTCGTTATCCAGTTTGGTGCTCCAGTTTTCAGCAGCATAGGAAATATAACCATCAGTCATCCACTTTGGCAGATCAAGTAATGCCTGGTTTTGTGCAAACTCGCCAAGGTCATCACCAAACAACATGCTTTCCACAAGAACTTTTGCAATACCCTGGCGAATCTGGCGACGGAGATCATTATGATCGCCATTGTAATACACCACCATTTTATTATTCACCAGTTTGGTTAAGCCGCCTGCATTTGAATATTCGAGGCCAATACCAATATTTGATTGTTTGAAATCGTTGAAATTATTGTACAGCACAACATTGATGCGGCGCTGGATGCCGAACTCAATAAAATCTTCAAGTGAAGGCAATTCTTCTTCGGCTACCTGTGTGGCAAATTTGGCAAGCTCCAGTCCGTTGAGTGTATAGTGAACATTAAAGTTGGGACTTTGGTAAAAGCTCCATTTGAATTTTGTATGCTGCACCCGGTTTTTCCCGAACTCGACCATATTCACCTGCGCCGAAGCTTGGGTAAGGAATAAAAGAAAGAATAGTGATACCGATGCTGTAAGCCTTAGAAAACCGTTCACTTGAATTCGCATATTTTCGTGTTATATCATTAAGAGAATCAGGTTTGGGAAAACCAGTATTTAAAAGTACAAAAATCAATCCATGTTCACTGTTAAAGCTTTTACTTTCAGCCCTGTTCAGGAGAACACGTATGTTCTGTATAACGAACAGAAGCAGGCCTTCATTATTGACCCCGGCTGTTATTTTGAAGAAGAACGGGAAGAGTTGGCCCGGTTTCTTCAACAAAACAAACTTACCCCGGTAAAACTGCTCAACACACATTGCCATCTTGATCATGTGTTTGGCAACAAATGGATACATGAAACATACGGGCTGGAACTGCATCTTCACCCCAATGAAAAACCTGTGCTTGACCGTGCACCCGTGAGTGGCCTTATGTGGAACCTGCCCTTTGATAATTACAACGGGCCGCTGCATTGGTTGAACGAAGGAGATACTATTTTGCTGGGAACTGATGAACTGCAGGTGTTGTTTGCACCCGGCCATGCACCGGGGCACGTTTGTTTTTACTGCAAGGCACAGGTATTTGTAATTGGTGGCGATGTATTATTTCGCCAAAGCATTGGCCGCACCGATCTGCCGGGTGGTGATCATGAACAGTTGCTGAACAGCATACGCACTCAGCTTTTTGTTTTGCCCGATGAAACAACGGTGTACAGCGGGCACGGTACTCCCACAACCATTGGGTACGAAAAAAAGTATAATCCTTTTTTACAGTAAGAAAGGAAAAGCAGTTTGTTATCGTGCAGCAATGAATCTGCCGATAAAAGGCAGGTGTTGTAATTCTTTCCGCTCAACCTGTACCACCAGCCACGCAAAGCAGGCAAGTAATAATGTGCCGGTGGCAACACTGAACCATAATGGCGAATAAAAATACAGCAGCAACTTATGCAGCAGCACCAAAGTGGTTACCGCCAGC
Organism: Chitinophagaceae bacterium; assembly: GCA_009996555.1. GTDB lineage: Bacteria > Bacteroidota > Bacteroidia > Chitinophagales > Chitinophagaceae > Lacibacter. The sequence goes on from JAACZX010000219.1 coordinate 3,302, forward strand.
AAGTAGTTAATGATCTTTTTTCGTGCATAAGGAACAGGGTAGTATTTCTGCCCCAGTACATAGCTGCTCAGCATCATAAAGAGGTAGCAGGTAAATGTAGCAATGGCTGCTCCCCAATAATGAAATTTCGGAATCAACAAAATATTCAGCAGCACTGTTACCACGGCTCCGGCAATCGTAATTACTGCCCCGTACATATTCTTGTTGGTAAGTTTATACCACACGCTGAGGTTATAATAAATACCAAGGAAGATATTGCCCATTGCCAGCAGCAGCACCACATTCATTCCTTCGCCCCATGCGTTTGATTTAAGGGTGAGTATCCATTTCAGTACATCAAGGTATAGCCCTATACCAAGAAACATAAAGCAACATGCAATAACAAAAAACTTCATCACCCGTGCATAAGTGCGTGGGGCATCTTCATCTTTTGCCCTATTGAAGAAGAATGGTTCTGCTGCCATGCGAAATGCCTGGATCATGATGGTGATGAGCACTGCAATACGATAGATGTTGGCAAATACACCCAGTTCGTGTTTGGCCTGCTTTTCCGGCAGGTCCACTACATGCTGGTACACCAAACGGCTGAGCATATCATTGATCATTCCGCCCAGCCCAACAATGATCAACGGGTAACTGTATTTCATCACTTCTTTCCATAATGAACTGTCGAAACTGAAACGAACCTGTTTCCACTCTTTCCACAACAAAAGAAACGTAAAAATGCTGCCGCACAGGTTGCCGATGAGGTAATAGCCAATGCCAATGTCTTTGTTGTAGAACGTTCCAATAAAACTGTCAGGATTTTTTTCGGCATACGAAGGAAAGAAGCCGAGGAATGAAAAAACAATAAGAATATTAATTACGATACCGGCAATACGTACAAATGCATATTTCTTTGGCCTGTTCTCCTGCCGCAAACGGGCAAACGGCAGAGTGGCAAGAGTATCGAAAAATAAAATGGCCAGCATCCAGGTAATGTATTCGGGATGCTTGTTTAAGCCAGCAGCTTCTGTAATTGATCCATGAAAAAAATACAGTACCAGCGTAAATAATATTGTTGTCCCAAAAATGGAAAGGCTTAACGTATTGTATAGAGTGGCCCTGTCTTTTTCGTTTGAATAACGGAAGTAAGCCGTTTCAACACCATAGGTGAACAGCACACTTAAAAAAGGAATGATGGCGTAAACCTGGGTAAGGTCGGCAGTATTGCCGGGTTCTTTGAAAATGAACGGCAACGCCATGTTCATTAAATAACCCAAAAACCGGC
>JAACZX010000589.1 GCA_009996555.1 Chitinophagaceae bacterium
TCTGTATCTCTTCGTCAGAATAACATTCTTTACTCATTAGCGTATCTATCGCAGTATAATTTTTGTCTCGTTTCAATTTATGGAAAGCCATTTGTAGTAAACAGCAAAGATAAACAAAACTACCTATTGGTAGTTGTACTAAGAAATCAATTCCGTCACCTTAGCCGTCATACAAAATGCCGGTCAAGACTCCCATACAGTGGTATGTTATCCAAAAAGTTCGTGAAAAACGACTTGAGATTGAAATGACACAACTTCAATTGTCATTAGAGTTAGGCTTCTCCGAAGGATACGTTGGCAAAGTAGAAAGCAAAAATCTTCCCGATCATTACAACATCGATCACCTCAACAAACTAGCCAAGATTTTCAAATGCTCTCCCCAGGATTTCATGCCTAAGAAAGCATTATAACTTGCCTCACTTCTTCTGCAATAACCAGTACAACAATATAGCGGTACCCATTATTATCGAGTAAAGAATTACTCTACGTAGCTTCTGTTTATAAGGAATTTCGTTATTCTTATCCTCATTCCCGGAGAACATATAATGAAGCCCCTCGATTGTAGACTGTAGAACCTTTTTCATGTTTGGAGTTATCCTAAGATAACCCAATTTTAGCGAAGAAAGAATACTACAAATTCGACAAAATCTTCAAATACTCTCCCTAGGCCTTTATGCCCAATAAAGCGCTATAGAAATACATCAAAAATCTTTCATATATTAATGCCTTAAAACCCAAAGCACACCTTTTAAAAATGGTTCAAACATTCTATTGGTTTCTCCCATCCGGCGCATTTTCCACGATACACATAAACGAGGAATTCAACCTAACTCAGCTACTCACTATTTTAATTAAAAATGAGTTTTGGAAAAGAAAAATCAATTATGAAAGAGAGGCAGATATCTCAAGCAAATTTCTCTCCCAAATCAGTTCAGTCAAAGTCAAGCTGATAACAAATTCACAAGGAGTGTTCACACAAACTGATTATTATAAAGAGCTGATAAAACGGAATATTGGAAATATTTCTAAGAACTATGAGTACTTACTTGATCGAAGTCACCTGAGTTCAATCGATAGTATGACGATCCTGGAAATACAGTACACCTCAAAAATAAAACCGAACAAAAACACTAAAAAAAGCAATGAAAACTCTGCTGAATATTTCTCCACTCTTAATTACGATGCTTATAAGGAAATCCTCCAGTTAATATCAATTGCAAGGGAAATTGGTTCTTTATTCATGTTTTGTATGCACTTGACTTATCCTACAAGACTTTCTTGGATAGTAAAAAATAAGGAAATTGGTTCTGGATTAATTGCAATAAAAGCTAATAAAGCAAAATACTTGCAAGTCGAATATGACAATATGTTTATACACAAAGTATTGATCGAAAGAGACAGGTTTAAACAACTAACCGATACTTTAGTGCTTATAAGTACCATTTGGCATAAAGAATTCTGGTCTGTTCATCGATATTTAAAGGCACTAAGCACCGAAAACTTAAAAACAGACAATTTTCTTGATTTGGTCATCACCATCGAAAGCCTATTCCCAAACAACACTAGTGTCGATACTATACGAACCGCTGCTGGAATTATAATTGGCAATTCATTTTCGAGTGCCCAAGAGGTTGATAAAAATCTAAAACAGGCTTTTGCCATTAGAAATGAGATTGTGCATGGAGGCATTACTTATAGCCTCACTGATAAATATAACAGCAAAGAAACAAACCTCACATTAATGGAATTATTTTGGGAATTGAAAGTGTATGTAACCCTATTAATAATTTATGCAATTGATAAATTCTTTGAAGACAATCAACCAACCCAAAATAACTTACGCATTTCGCACAATGATATTTTTGCACTTCATTTTAAAAAAAGAGAAAATATTGTTTATAAAAATAATCAACCCAAACATTAAATATGATTCCCATTCCCGATGATGTTAAATTTGCGATCAGGAATTACATACTACATCAATGCCCGAAAGCAACAAATGGTTGGAAACGAGCTAATGAAAACGAAGACACACTCACTGGCGACTTTTTAGGAAGTTTAGCCTCCGATGATAAAACTAAGACCGGTAACTTCTGGTGGGAAGTCACATATAACAAACCAAGAAGCCAGGGAATAGATTCTATGGAAAGCCTTACAGGAGGCGACGGTATAATTACTATTCATGCAAAAGACGTTAGTTCAAAAAGCGATTATTATAAATCCGTAGTATTTCAGGCAAAGAAAGAAGGCAACAAAATAGATATTTCTCAACAAAATAAAATGAAGGATTGTTTTCCTGGAGGTTTCTTCAATTTACATTTTTCATCTAAAAAATACACAGGTAAAATACCAGGCGGAAATGATTTAGGAGTTTGTGAACTATTGGCTTATAATTTTTTAAACTGCAGCGTTGGAATTGAAGGTCTTTTCTATGATTCCGATTTAAAAAAATATGTCCTTGATCACAAGAAAATCTCGCAACTTAAAATACCACATGAATTAATAATCAAAGTATTTAGGTAGTCTACCTAGGCCTAAACATAATCTACCTTCACTTAGAACTGCTATTTTTAATTTCTTCAACCATTCGGCTTTTATAAAAATACTGAGCATAACAGAAAGCTACGATCATAGCTGTAGGAAATACTATTACATTAAATTTGTTCGCATTATATTTGAAAAACCCATTACTAAACACCGATCCACATGCCATTCAAATCAAATGTTCGATTAAACAGAATGATTGACCAGGTTCTGCATGATCCTGAAATCCTTTTTGCATTTGCCACTTCTGGTGTTTCTGAATCTCACATCAAAAATTTTATAACAGCTGAACCTGACAAAGCGTGGTTAATGGCGGTTTCAGATATAGAAGAATACGATAATGCCCTGAAAAGACAATATGAATTGGAAGAGGAATTGGCTCCGATGTATGAATTAGAAAATGAAATAAAGAAAAAACCAGAAATTCGAAACCTGAAAATAGCTGGAATTACACTTATAATTGTAGTCTTGTTTACATGGAGAATTGGCTATTTCTCGTTGAATATTATACCATTCTTTTCAGCAGAGTATTATAAATCTAAGAACTTTTTTGACTACAGTTTACCCATAGCAGTGCCGGTTCTCACACTACTTTTTGCTGCTTTATTGATTCAACAATTTATAACTCGTACTAATCATAAAAAAAAGAAATTAAAGCTTGTCGCTCTCAAATCCGATCCCTTGAATATTGAAAAAGAAAATGAAATAAAAATTTGTGAATTAGCAAAAGTAGCTTCCGAAATATCAGCAGAAAACAAGATTAAGGACAAATACATTAAAGAAACAATACGGGAAAAGTTAAACAGCTATATAAATGATTCATATTCGATACATCTTCAAAAAATAGATGCGCCTGGTCTTGCACAAATAATTGATCCAGCCAGATCCGTAGATACAGATTCTAAATTACATATAGATTTTCTTTTAGAAAATATGCCCGGGGGTAGTATTGGTATTGCTGGCTCTCGAGGTGCAGGCAAAAGCACATTGATGAATATGTATTGTGGAAATAACAGGGTTATTGAAACAATTAATGGCAAAAAGATTTTGCCGGTTTTAAGTTCAGCACCAGTACAATACGATGCAAGGGAATTTATCCTCCATCTCTTTTCTGCAACTTGTAAAAGTTTTTTAAAAAGCAAAGGTTTAAGTCTAAAGATCGATCCACAACCTGCACTTATAAAACCAAATGAGAACGAATACTTTTTCAGAAAAACAGTTTACAAATATTATAAAAAAACATTACCATATTTCAGTATAACAGGGTTACTTCTTTTTACACTGGGTATTATCTTGGCACTAAATCAAGTAGACGCTCCTGCATTAAAAGAGGTAGAAAAAGTAACAACATCGGAAATTCTTTACATTGTTATAAAAACTCTTGATCTTAAACCTGGAAATTTTCTTTTTTGGGGTCTGGTTTTGTTAATTCCGGGATATACTCTACTTATTCTGAATTTAAACTCGTTAGTCTCTAGTTTAAAAAGAAATTCTATCAATAAGAACCCTGTTCACCATAATAATGAGGTAAGGGAACCAATAATTACCGACATGGTTCCCATTGCAAGAAATTGGCTTCAGAAAATTAAATTTCAACAAAGCTTTACAACAGGATGGGCAGGGGCTTTCAAACTCCCAATTGGTTTGGAAGGGGAACTGAATAAAGCTTATACCTTTGCTGAAAATCAACTTTCAAACCCGGAAATTATTGCTGGGTTTACCGATTTTTTACAAAAATTACCACAGGATATAATTTTAATCATAGGTATTGATGAGCTCGATAAAATCGAAACAGACGAAAAGGCACAAAATTTCCTTAATGAAATAAAATCGATCTTTGGATTACCACGCTGTTTCTTTTTGATATCCGTTTCAGAAAATGCGATGTCTTTATTCGAAAGAAGAGGCCTTCCATTTCGTGATGTATTTGATAGTTCATTCGATCACATTGTATATGTTGACTATCTTAATCTGGAGACATCAATTTCCCTGCTTAAACGTCGTGTCATC
>JAACZX010000220.1 GCA_009996555.1 Chitinophagaceae bacterium
GGGTAAAAGAATAAAACAGATCAATCCGCCTAAGAGTATCACTAATGTTTGGGCTATCCACAAAATCCAGCCGAATGCATAGCTGGTTGGGTATGATAAGCCATACATCATTAATATTTCAAGCACAATAAATTGGTAAGCACCAATACCGCCTTGTGTTGCAATCATACCCACACTGCCAAACGACAGAATTGAAAATGCTTCCTTTGTTCCAAGGTGCGAAACCTCTTCCATTGCATAAAAGCCAACACGGCTGCTAAAAAAATATAAACACCAGATAAGAATAGTATGAATGATGAATAAACGGCGTTGCTTGATATAGCGTACACTGTTAAGCCCGTGCCAGATACCTTTGATAACGTTTTTGATGCGTTCAATGATACGGATATGACTAAAACGTTTAAACAACCAATAGCTGATAAACAGAAATGAAATAATAATACCAAGGATCATTCCTGTACGCACCCAAGAGAACTCTTTTCCATCACCGTTAAATGTATTTTGCAAAAGCGACAGTGCATAGTTTCCAACAGTATCGATCTGTAACAAAATCGTTATCACAAATACGGTAATAAGACATACAAGATCTATTGCCCGTTCGGCTACAATTGTTCCAACTAATTTATCTGGAGCTACTTTTTCGTAACGGGCAAGCAATGTACACTTGAGCACTTCACATTAGCGAGGTACCCGATCATTACGGCATTAAATACATTAAAGGTTCCGGGTTTATAACCCAAAGGCTCCATCAAAATTTTCCAACGTAATGCACGAACGTAATGACTAAGCAAAAGCATGGCGAATACCGGAACAAACAACCAGTAATTTGCCTGTTTCATCGACAACTTAATGTCTTTCCATTGCGCATCACTAATTCCACGGGACATCCACCACACAAGAAACAACCCAAGCCCAAGAAAGAACATAAACTGTACAGCAAGGATGATTCTTTTTTTGAGCATAGCGTACCTGTCTAAAGTTTGTTTGATTCTTTTGGAAATACCACCCAGGGGTTAAAGGTTTTTGCCTTTTCAAAATCCATGGTGGCGTAAGATATGATAATTACCACATCTCCAACAGAGCCTTGCCTTGCAGCTGGTCCGTTAAGACAGCAAACACCGCTGCCACGTTTTCCTTTTATGAGATAAGTTTCTAAGCGATTACCATTGTTGACATTTACCACCTGAATTTTTTCATACTCGATCATGTTGGCGGCGTCCATCAGGTCTTCATCTAACGTAAGGCTGCCAACATAATGCAGGTTGGCTTCTGTAATTGTAAGGCGATGGATCTTCGACTTTAATACTTCAATTTCCATTTGGCAAAGTTATGAGGAAAGTTTTTTATAAATACGAGGTGCGAATTACGGGGCGCAAAAGCGCATTTCGTAATTAATCTGTTTCCGCTAACAGCATATTATCAATCAGGCGCACCTCGCCAAGATAAGCTGCTGTTAAAGCAACTAATGGATCACTGCCGTTCCAGTTGTGCATTAGTTGTAATGTTTGTGCATGTGCTATTTCTGTATAATCAACACGAAATCCTTTTGCAGTAAGGAAGACTGCAGCTTCCAGTTTCAGTTGTTCCAGGTTTCCTTGCCGAAGTTTTGTTTTTAACTGTAGCAAGGCTTCTGAAATAGCTACTGCTGTTAGCCTGTCGTTATTGCTTAACCGCATATTGCGGCTGCTCATGGCAAGCCCATCTGTTTCACGCAGGGTGGGGGCTATGTGTAATTGTGTTCGGATGTGTTTTGTTTGTATCAGGTGTTGAATAACCATACATTGCTGGTAATCTTTCTGCCCCATAAATAAATGATCGGCATCAACAATGTTCAGCAGCCTGTGCATTACCTGGCAAACACCCTGGAAATGCCCCGGACGGTATTTTCCTTCCAGCACCGTTTCTAAAAAACCAAGATCATAGTGCGGTGGGTTTTGCGTGCCGTTAGGATAAATTTCTGCTACTGAAGGAAGGAACAGCACCTGCACACCTGCATTCAGCAGCATTTCCACATCGGTACTGGTGGTAACAGGATATTCCTTTGGATCATTGAACTGTGTGGGGTTTACAAAAATGCTGCAAACAGTTACATCCGTATGTTGCAGGCTTTGCTCAAGCAGGGACAAATGCCCTTGATGAAGCGCCCCCATGGTGGGCACAAACCCAATACTGCAGCCGTTATTTTGCTGCAATTGGAGGTAGTGTTGTAACTGCCAAACTGTATGAAAAATGAGCATGAGAGCTTGTTTTTAAGGGCAAAAGATGGCTAATACAGGGCTTTTGCATAAAATCCATTACCTTTGCACACCTTATTTAACAGGTAACGATTCTTTAACAATCAGTAATGGTAGCAGCAAAGAAAAGAATTTTATTCATAGCCAGTGAAATGTCTCCGTATCTGGAAGAAACAGATTTTTCTTCTATTGTAAATCAACTGGCAATAAAAGCAAACGATAGTGGTTTTGAGATCCGTTGTATAATGCCACGTTTTGGTGTTATTAACGAGCGCAGGCATCGTTTGCACGAAGTGGTAAGGTTAAGCGGTATTAACGTGTCAGTTGATAACGATGATTACCCGCTCCAGATCAAAGTAGCTTCACTACCCAACGCCCGTTTACAGGTTTACTTCCTTGAAAACGAAGATTTTTTCAAACGCAAGTTCATTTATCATGATGAAAATGAAAAGTGGTTTGATGATAACGATCTCCGTACCATCTTCTTCTGTAAAGGAGCGTTGGAAACAGTTAAGAAATTTGGCTGGCCTCCTGACATTATTCATTGCAGTGGCTGGATGACAGGACTTATTCCTATGTACCTGCAAACAGCGTATAAGAAAGAACCTGTGTTTGGTAACAGCAAACTCATTTACACAATCGGTCAGAATACGTTTAAGGAAAAACTTGGTGCTAAGTTTTTAAAGCTCGCAAATATTCATGCCAGCATTAAAGACAAAGACCTTGAACCTTATAAAGAGGTAAACAACACGGCCATGTTCCGTGGTGGTGCTTCGTATGCTGATGCTATTACATTTGGTGCTGAAAAGGTGGATAAAAAATTGTTGGAAGAGTTCAACAAAGTGCGTGGGAAGAAGGTGTTGCCTTTTAAACCAGATGGTGATTTAACAGACTATTTACAACTATATACCGACCTTTCGTCGAAATAATATTGTCATCATTGTATGAATTTTCTCACACCGGAGATGCGCAAAAGACGTTCATTTTTATTTGTTCCTATTGTTATTGTTTTATTGATCAGCAGTTGTACAAAAATTGAACGTACAACATTGGGTGGTGATCTGTTGCCAGGCAGCGACAGGCTTATTACCGACACCATGATCCTTCCGGTTGAAACAACCACCATTCTTGAACAGGATTCATCAGTAGCCGATAAAGGTTACCAGCATATATTAGGTTATATCAATGATCCGATGTTTGGTACTACAACAGGTGCAATATACCTGCAGTTATTACCTACGATTTATCCCATCAGCTTTGCGGTGGCAAAAGATAGCCTGTTCCTTGATTCATGTGTGCTCTCTTTGTCGTACAACGGTTCTTATGGCGATACAAATGCTGTATCAAAAGTAAACGTGTACAAAATTTCTGACCCCACATTTAAGGCAAGTACTTTGTACCGCCTTAATCAGTCGCCCTCTTTTTCAACAGGCGATTTCCTTGGCACAACATCTGTAACGGCAAGAGATATAAGAAGACCATACCGTGCTGCATACAAAGACGACAGTGTATTTAATCAATTGCGTGTGCGGTTGAGTGATGCATTTGGCCGCCTGTTGCTTGATCAGGATAATATTACCGGCGCATTAAGAAATGATACTGCCTTTAAAAATTTCCTGAATGGTTTTGCCATTGTGCCTGATTCAACCACAAGCGGGAATGTGATCAATTATTTTCAGTTGAATACCGAAAATACAAGGCTCAATTTGTATTACCGCCAGCGTAACAGGGAAGGTAAAGACGATACAACGGTGATGCGTTTCACTTTTGTATCCGATACAGTGCGAAGCGCAAATGCCAATAAAGTACACCGCAATTATGCAGGCAGTACTGTGGAACCATATTTGTCTTCTGCTGGCCCAACCAGTTTGGTTTACCTGCAAAGTGCCCCTGGTCCGGCAGTAAGGGTAAAGGTGCCCGGGTTTGATACATTGACAAATCGTCCTTACATTATTCACCGTGCGGAGCTGGTGGCACAACAGGTTTACCAGGGACCTTTAGCTGTTGAAAATCTGTTTGTTCCTCCTTTCACACACCTCTTCAGTTATTCGTCTGCCAACCAGGTAGAAACAATTCCTTACGATAATTTATATTATTACAGCCTGTTTACCACAGGGCTTAATCCTAACCTGCGTGGCGATACGTTATTTAATATCGATCTGGGCTATACAGGCGGAGAAAATAATTTTATCAGGGATGCTTCAAATAACATGGTAACAGAGTACAGGTTGAATATGACGAGCTATGTACAGAACATTGTTATTGGTAAAACAGCACGCAGAGACTTTAAACTTTCTGCTCCCTACTATGC
>JAACZX010000221.1 GCA_009996555.1 Chitinophagaceae bacterium
TTATCCATACCGGTTTTTCTTTACAGCTCACTTCCGTTTTACCAGAGTGCATGGGGCAGTTTAAAACACAAATACCTCAATATTGATGCGCCGATTGCCCTTGCCATCATTATGACATTTGGCAGAAGCCTGTATGAAGTGTTGAGCAATACCGGTGGTGGTTATTTTGACTCCATGAGCGGTATTGTGTTCTTTATGCTGGTGGGCCGTGTGTTGCAGGAAAAAACATACCAGCAATTATCATTTGAGCGTGATTACACTTCTTATTTCCCGATTGCTGTTACAGTTCTCAAAGACAAAAAAGAAATACCAACCGCTTTGCCCGATATTAAACCGGGAGACACCATTCTTATTCATAACGAAGAACTGATACCGGTTGATGGTTTACTCACCAAAGGAAAAGCATTGATCGATTACAGTTTTGTAACGGGCGAATCGTTGCCTGTACTGAAAGAGATGGGCGAATTATTGTATGCAGGTGGTAAGCAAACCGGTAGTAATATTGAACTGCTGGTGATGAAAGAGGTTTCGCAGAGTTATCTTACCCGCTTGTGGAATAATGATGATAAACAAAAAGCAGAAAAGAAATCGTTTGTAGATATTCTCAGCCGTTATTTTACCTGGATCGTTTTTGCTCTTGCAGCAGCAGGTGCTTTGTACTGGAGTTTTTATGATGGCGGAAAAGCATGGAATGTTGTTACAACCATTCTTATTGTTGCCTGCCCTTGTGCTTTGTTGCTGAGCAACAGTTTTACCAATGGTAATGTGTTGCGCATATTGGGCAATAACAAACTGTACCTGCGCAATGCACAAACCATTGAAGAAATGGCTACTGCCACTCACCTGGTGTTTGATAAAACCGGTACCTTAACCACAACAGAAGAACAGGAGATCAATTACTCCGGTATTCCGTTTAATGATGATGTGGCTGGTTGTATTGCAGCGCTGGCAGCACAAAGCTCTCATCCGTTAAGTAAGCTTTTGGCAAAACACCTGCGTAACAATCATGTGCATGAAGTAAAAGAGTATCGTGAATCAACAGGCCGTGGTATCAGTGGCATCATTGATCACCGCATTGTTACACTTGGCTCAGCTGAGTTTGTAACCGGTGTTAGGCCGGAAGCGATCAATGGCAGCTCAGTGTATGTATCGGTTGATGGCACACAGCTGGGTTATTTCAGTATTCGTAATCATTACCGCCCGGGTATTATGAAACAGATCAGGCAACTGAGTAAACAATACCGCATTTCCATTCTTTCAGGCGATAATGAAAGTGAACGTTTGAACCTGCAGAAAGAGTTGGGTATGGATGTAAAACTGTTTTTCAATCAGCAGCCACAGGATAAACTGAATTATATTCAGCAGTTGCAGCAAAAAGGCCAGAAGGTGATCATGATCGGTGACGGGTTAAATGATGCCGGTGCATTGAAACAAAGCGATGCAGGCATTGCCGTAACAGAAAGCACCAACAATTTTACTCCTGCCAGCGATGGTATTCTTGAAGCAAGCCGTTTGCCCAAACTTTCATCTTACCTGCGATTTGCCAAAGCAAATAAACAAGTGGTAATTGCCAGCTTTGTATTATCCATCGTGTACAACATCATTGGTTTAACCTTTGCGTTGCAGGGCATTTTATCGCCATTAGTTGCAGCTATTCTTATGCCATCCAGCTCATTGAGTATTATTCTGCTCACATTCGGCGCTTCATCAGTTAGGGCAAAAATGCTGAAGCTGTAATAGGACGGTAAGCGGTTAGTGGCGAGTAGTGAGTGGCGAATTGTGAATGGGCAATGGTGAATAATAAAACACAAATCTTTCCATCTTTCGAATTTTCCGGCTTTCCGTCTTCCCACTCACCATTTTCCACTCAAAACTCACTATTTCCTGACCACCGTCACCCTCTATTTGACAACAGTCAACCATTTGTCTGATGATGGTCAGCCCCTGTGCTCCCCACTAAAAATAGTTTTACAGCCGAAATAAAGCATTTATGAGCGTCATCATTCTATTACTCATCGCCAGCATATCGGTAGCAGCCATTTTCCTCGGTGCTTTTTTGTGGAGTGTGAGGAGCGGCCAGTACGACGATGAAACATCTCCCCCGATGCGTATTCTTTTTGATCAGAAAGGACCCGCAAAAAATGAAACCCCGCAAACATCGAACAAATCAAAACCATAGACTCACAAATTATGCAACTCGAAAAATTTCACTACGACAACAAGATCGTAAAGTACTTCGCTAACGCCACAGCTATATGGGGTGTAGTAGGTATGCTTGCAGGATTGTGGGCGGCTATCCAGATATACATGCCGGCAGCATCGCTTGATTATGCAGGTACAACATTTGGACGCTTGCGCCCCATCCATACCAACGCCATCATTTTTGCATTTGTTGGCAACTGTATGTTTACCGGTATTTATTATTCGCTGCAGCGCTTGTGTAAAGCAAGAATGTTCAGCGATAAGTTAAGCTGGATCCATTTCTGGGGATGGCAACTCATTATTGTTGCTGCAGCTGTAACCCTGTTCTTAGGTTATACCACCGGTAAAGAATATGCAGAGCTTGAATGGCCTATCGACATCATGATCACATTGGTGTGGGTGGTATTTGGTATCAACATGTTTGGCACCATTTTCAAAAGAAGAGAAAGCCATTTGTATGTAGCCATCTGGTTTTACATCGCTACCTGGATCACGGTAGCCATGTTGCATATTGTGAACTCATTTGAAATTCCTGTTTCATTGTTCAAAAGCTACAGCTGGTATGCAGGTGTGCAGGATGCATTGGTACAATGGTGGTATGGGCACAATGCGGTTGCATTCTTCTTAACCACTCCTATTCTTGGTTTGATGTATTACTTCCTGCCGAAAGCAGCAAACAGACCTGTTTACTCATATCGTTTATCCATTATCCACTTCTGGGCCCTCATATTTATATATATATGGGCAGGTCCACACCATTTGTTGTATACCGCCCTGCCAGACTGGGCGCAATCACTGGGTGTTGTGTTTAGTGTAATGTTGATTGCACCAAGTTGGGGCGGTATGCTCAATGGTTTGTTTACACTGCGTGGTGCATGGGATAAAGTGCGTGAAGAGCCGGTGTTGAAATTCTTTGTAGTGGCTGTTACCTGTTATGGTATGGCAACTTTCGAAGGACCAATGTTGAGTTTAAAAAGTGTAAACGCTATTGCGCACTTTACTGACTGGATCATTGGACACGTACACATTGGTGGTTTAGGCTGGAATGGCTTTATGGCATTTGGTATGCTGTACTGGCTTGTACCAAAAATGTGGGGCACCAATCTTTATTCAAAAAAATTAGCCAACAACCATTTCTGGTTAGGCACCATCGGTATTGTTATTTATGCAGTGCCTTTATACTGGGCAGGTTTTGCACAGGCCGAAATGTGGAAGACATTTACCGAATCAGGTCAATTAAAATTCCAGTTCTTAGAAACTGTTACCAACATCATTCCCATGTACATCACACGTAGTGTGGGTGGAACGCTTTACCTCATTGGTGCATTCATGATGGTGTACAACTTATACAAAACTGCTAAACAAGGTTCGTTCATTGCAAACGAAGAAGCTGAAGCTGCTCCATTGGTGAAACATACACCCGCTGTTAAAGAACACTGGCACCGCTGGATCGAAAAACGCCCAGCTACATTACTCGTAGTCAGCTTAATTGTTGTTGCAATTGGTGGTATTCTTGAAATTGTACCTACGTTCCTCATTAAATCAAACGTACCAACTATTACCAGTGTAAAACCTTACACAGCATTAGAATTACAAGGCCGTGATATTTATATACGTGAAGGTTGTTATACCTGTCACTCACAAATGATCCGTCCGTTCCGTGATGAAGTAGCCCGCTATGGTGAATATTCAAAAGCAGGTGAGTTTGTGTACGATCATCCATTCCAGTGGGGAAGCAAACGTACAGGACCGGATCTTGCACGTGTAGGTGGAAAATATCCCGACAGCTGGCATTACAATCACATGATGGAGCCATCGCTCATGTCGCCGGGTTCAATTATGCCACGCTATGGCTGGCTGCTGGATGATAATCTTGATACAGCTTCAACACCTGCCAAAATCAGGGCCATGCAAACATTAGGTGTTCCTTATCCCAAAGGTTACGATCAACAAGCGAATAAAGATCTGATGACACAGGCAAACAGTATCCGTATCAGTTTAAAAATGGATAAGATCGAAACGCCTGCCAATAAAGAGATCGTGGCATTGATCGCTTACCTGCAACGCCTGGGTAAAGACATTAAAGCTGAAAAGAAAACTGAAACTGCATCAGCAGAATAATTCAATCATGTAAAACAAACAAGATGAAATTTATCAACTACCTCGAAAAGATCAGCAACGTAAGTGTTTACGGATTGAGTTCATTTCTTATTTTCTTCATCTTCTTCTGCGCCGTATTTATTTATGTATTACGTGCAAGCAAAAAAGAAATGAATGAATGCAGCCGTATTCCATTAGACTAACACATCCATAAAATCAACAAACATGTTTTTG
>JAACZX010000590.1 GCA_009996555.1 Chitinophagaceae bacterium
TCTCTTTATTCATCGCTGTGTTTTTTCAACTATATTTTACTGAAGCAGAAGGGGGCATTACAGATTGGAAAGATCTGGTTACTACAAGAAGTATTTTTTATGTGAGTTATGCAGGTTTGGTTTTTTTGATTTATGCTGTTGAAACATACTTTCTTGTAAACGACTCAAAGTACAGAGCCTTGCATGACAGGATCGGGAAAACCTACGTTGTGAAAAGTTCAGTACAAATGACCGATGATCATCTTTAAATTCTTTTCATTTTTACCCCACGGATTATTCCTGTCAAAATCAGCAAAACACAAAGACCAATGCCGCCGTATGCAATTGTTACAATTTCATTATAATCGTTTTGCGAAACCGAAATACCGTACAATGCCCACATAACCACCATTGCATAAAAAAAGTCACGGCGGAAAATCACAAAGAATCCAGCAAGGAATGTTGCTACTGTGATCATGATACAACTCCACATCACGGCATCGATCCCTAATCCATTCCAGTTATAATACACCAACAATGCTGTAGTATTTGCAATAGTAGCAACACTTATCCAGCCGAGATAAACAATAAACGGTACATACAGCAGCCTGTTCATACTCTTTAGTTTCTTACGGTGTGGCTGCAGTTTTATATAGATGATAACAAGCGTTGCCAAAAGCCACAGCATGAAAAACAAAGACAGCTCAACCTGCAACAAATGCCACATAATAATCCACGTGCCATTTAATGCACAAGTAAGTATAAAATATGGCGTAACTGTTTTAACAACGGGCATCATTGCATCAGCATCATTCTGCTTCCATAAGATAACCGAGCTGTACACAACGTAAGCCAGTAACAGTAAATAAATAACACCCCAAATACTGAAAGTAAATCCGGCAGGCACAAATAAGTTGGGATACATGGCGCTTATTTCGCCTGTTGTGTATCCGTTAAGCGGCAAGGCATTGGCCAATGCATTCATGGTGATCATGAATGCAAAAAAGAAAAATTGATAAATCGTAAGCCGTCGTGTATTTGCTATCATAATAAACAATATGCAATAATTACACCTGAACCGCCAAACTGTTCACTACTTCCACATCACATAACTTTTTGCAAGCAAAGGCAGCACAATTACGGATGCCAACGCCCACCATGTTCCCACAAAACAGTAAAGCAGTAAAGCAATGGTGATTAAATAGAAAGGATATAAAAATGCCATCATGCAAAAAAGAATACTGTCATAGTACTGCTCGCCACGTAATTTCCAGGCAAAACGTTCAAGTGGAAAATAAAAAAGAATATGCGTTACCATACCCAGCATGGCAGGAATAAACAAGAGCCACTTGGGAAGCTTCACACTTGTATCGGGGTTTGTTATTTCACTCAGCTGCTGCAACTGTACTTCCGCTGCTTTGTTAATAGCCATCATTGCTGCACCGTTCTCCATTCCATCACGTATCACTTCTTTCCCAAACTGTTGTCCGAAATTAATATCGAACGATTTAGGAAAATCAACAAACGAATTATACCTCACCCAAACAGGAAGAAACGTTACATCCAGCCCATCTTCCCAAGCCTGCAACAGCATACGTGGTGCTCCTTTTTTCAACGGCAGTTGCAATGTTGTTTGATGACGGCAAAAACCTTCAACAAAAATCAACACATGCTCGCCCCGCTGCAACACCTTTCTCACTTCTTCAAATGTTGCATCGTTATTTGCCAGTTGATCTTTTCCATCAGTCATCCGGTAAATAGGGATCATGTTCACAGAGCGCAGGATCATCCGCACAATGGGGTTTTTAAACACACCGCTTCTTGTTATAAAATGTACCCGGTGATCCATGATAGCACCAACTATAACGGCATCAAGAAAAGAATTAGGATGATTTACTCCAAGAATCATAGGCGTTACTATTTTTCTTTGAGCAGAATTGAATAAACCAATTCGTTTTGTAAAAATCCAGAAGTAAGTATGTGTAAGAAATTTAGTTAGTAAGTACATCCGTATGATAACATTAAGTTGGGGGCAAAGTAAGGGAAAATTCCTATGACGATACTATGTGTAAACAAAAACGCCACCGGAAACCCGATGGCGCTTTTTTTTATACCCTTAAATGGTTTATTGTTCTGAAACCAGCTTTCCCGTTTCATCAAATACCAGCGTTTTTTTCTTTCCTGCCGCATCCAGTATCACCTGAAACAGGTTTGGATTCTTTGGTTTTTCGATTTTGATGATATCCTTCGGACTGTCTTTTGGATAGCGGCGAAGTATTTCATCAATTACTGACCGTGGTGCCTGTTCTCTTGGCATGGGTGTGCGTGTATCCACCCTGTCGCCATTACTATGATAAGTGGCAGTTGAGCGCCAAACGCCATTGCCAAATACAACGGTCCAATCGCCACGGTTCTTTGTCCACACAGCATTTACCGCATTGGGATATTCTGCCGCAAAAGAGCTGCTTACTTTTGTTGGAATGTTTTTCCTTGTTTTACTGTTGCCGTTTTGAGCGCCGGTAGCTGTATTGTTATTATTGCCGTTCGCCTGTTCGTTTACGTTATTATTTTTCCCTTTGCCTACATTCTCATTTTTACTTTTTTCCTTGCTCTTATTTTTTTCTTTTCCGGCTTGTGCAAAAACAAGCAAGGAGCATGATAAAAGAATGGCAAGACTAACCAGTTTTTTCATAACGATTTATTTTCTTAAAGGTACAAACTGCTAACAGAAAAACAAGAGTGGCTACACCCCTGCAATTTGCCTGATGGCGTTTACAAGCCTGTCGAGGTCTTTTGTTGAAGTGTACACATGTGGGGTAATACGCACTCCATGGATGTTTTCCCAATCAATACTAACAGTATGGATGCGGTGTTTATTATGCAACTCCCTTGATACATCTGTTGGGTTTACTCCATCTATTGCAATATTTGAAATAGCACAATACGCTGCTTTGTTTTTTGGCTGAAGGAATGATACTTTCTTTATATCAGCTACTTTGCTTATCCAGTAGTCAGTAAGATAACGCAGCCGTTCTTCTTTCCGTTTTGAGCCGATCACATTATGAAAATCAACTGCATTGCCAATAGCCATTTCACTTGCAAATGATCTTGTACCAAGTGATTCAAATTTGCGGATATCTGTACCATCGGGTTCGTTGTTACTGAGCAATGCCCAAATGTTTTTTATCTTCTCTTTTTTGATCCACAGCAAACCGCTGCCAAAGGGCGCACACAACCATTTGTGTAAAGAACTGGCAAAATAATCGCAACCAAGATCAGGTATCTTAAAATCGGTATGTGCAAACGTATGTGCACCATCACCAATTACTTCAATGCCACGTTTATGCGCTTCATCTGCAATTTTTCTGATGGGCAAAATTTGCCCGGTCCAGTTTATGAGATGAGTAACATGTACAATTTTTGTGCGTGATGTAAATGCATTTACATACTGCTGCACAATAGCATCATCATTTTCAATTGGCAGTTCAAGGTTCAGCCAAACCAGTTTAATGCCGTCACGTTTTTCACGCTGCTTCCAGGCATTGATCATGTTAGGATAATCCTGCCTGGTCAATACAACTTCATCGCCTGCTTTTAAATTCAAACCAAAGATCACAGTATTCAACCCTTCTGTTGCATTACGGTTAATGGCAATTTCTTCAGCATTGCAACCGGCAAGTTCTGCCAACTTTCCACGCAACGCTTCCCTTCCTTCATCTAATGTCCGCCACATGTAATAAGATGGTCCTTCATTCGAAAACTGGTAAAAACGAATATGTGCATCCTGCACAACTTTCGGTTGCGGACTAACTCCTCCATTGTTGAGGTTTAATAAATTGGGCGACACAGTGTATTGCTCTTTTATCCATCCCCAAAAATCCTCATCTCTCATTGCATCTGCATTGTTCAATGCATGAAACTGACGACACCTGTTTTCTGCCTCGTTAGCAAAAGCAGCATTTGTAAAGGGTAAAAAGGTGAAGGCACCTGCAGCAGTAAGTTGGTGTAAAAACTTTCTTCGTGATGACATTCCTGTTCGGTTTATTTAAAGGTAGGAATATCGACCTTACAAAATCAACCAACTACATGAGCGTGCAACAGGCCAAATAACTGTGAAGATTACAAGGAAGCAATTGTTTTTGCAGCAATAAAACTGCTGGTCCATGCATGCTGAAAATTGAAGCCGCCGGTAATGCCATCTACATCTAAAATTTCACCGGCAAAGAATAAATGAGGATGCAATTTACTTTGCATCGTATTTGCATCAACCTGTTTCAGATCAACACCGCCAGCAGTAACAAACTCTTCTTTAAACGTTGTTTTACCTTTTACCTGAAACGCATGATTGCACAGCAGCTGCACCAATTTATTCTGTTCTTTCGATGGAAGATCGGCCCAGCGTGCTTCGTCTTTAATACCTGCGGTTTGTAATAAGAATAACCATAAACGATTCGGCAGTTGAAAGAGATTATTGTTGCTGATCTTTTGTGATCCTTTACTGTTACGAATCAGCTGCAGCTCATCTTTTACTTCCTGCTCCTTT
>JAACZX010000591.1 GCA_009996555.1 Chitinophagaceae bacterium
GTCAGCTCTTTTTTTCAAGCATTCTTGCCCTTAACCTGCTTAATGATTGTGGCTTAATGCCCAGGTAACTTGCTAACTGGTGCTGGGGAACACGCTGAATAAGGTCGGGGCGTTTTTGCAGTAAGTTCAGGTAACGTTGTTCAGGTGAAGAAGTTTTAAACTCATCGAAGTCTATTCGTTGCCTGGCTAACAATTCTTCCGACAATCTTCTGCACATTAATTCAAACTTTGGAAACTTCGTGTTTACTTCTGCTTCCATATCAGCATTTGAAATGGTGAGTATGCTGTCTTCCACACAACTGATATAATAATCAGAAGGCGCTTTATTGATGACACAATGCGGTGTTAAGGCGTCCATTTCGGTATAGAAAGCGGTTGTTTTTTCTTCTCCGTCGATAATATAGTAGGTGCGGATACAACCTTGCAAAACAAAATAGCTTTCCTTCGACAGTTGCCCTTCTTTGAGTAAAACAGTTCCTTTCTTTACTGTGTGAAACAGGTTTAACGATAGCAATACATTCCTTTCTTCATCTGTAAGGGAAATGTATTTTGCTATAAATTCAAACAGTTTGTTTTGCATTGTTTGTAAAGGTTATTACTTTTTCTGAAACACTTACCAGTAACAGGCATCGCTTACCGGTGGCTGCAAAATATTAAATGAAACGAAAACCTGAAACTGCATTTTGCATATTTATGAATACCGTAACAGTAGCGCCTGCTCACTTATTACTGTTGCAGCAGTGCTTTTACTTGTTACTTGCCATTGATGCTAAAATTCTTTTGGCACAGTCGGCAGCACAAATAAGTCCGCTTGCCATCATTATTACGTCTTTCAACACCAAACGTCCGGCACCAGATAAATAAGGAAATCCATATTGTGGTGTAGGAAAATCGCCGTCTAACTTTGGAACATACACCTCTGGCGTTGTGATTAAAAAAGTTAGTGTTACCAACGACATTCCAAACGTTAACAACCCACCTATCAGCCCGGTTTTAGCATACCAGATGCCTAAAAATGTTAAAACACCTATCACGATAATTACTGCTCCTAATCCGTAAGCAAAAATGTATGTTCTGTTTTGTTTATGCCAATCAATGTTTTTTTGAACAGTTTTTCCCTCCGGGTTTTTATACGCCTGGTATTCGGGTGCTTTTTTGGTATAGAAAAAAGACATGAATGGGCTATTGGCTACAAAGGGCACAATTCCATCGGCTTCGTATTGAAATGCTTTAAGTGCGCCAATCCAAACCATTACAATTAAAATAGCTACCCTTGCTGTGTTAATGAAATGCGCCTGGCTGTTTGCTAAAATTGTTATTAGTCTGTTCATCGTTATATACATTTTCTTTTTTGTGCAATGCGCCTGCATGTAAGCAGATGTACTGTTGTACAAATACCTGCCGGGGGCGTTGTGTTTTCAACTTGTTTTACAGCCATTGCTTTTTCAATTAACGGCCATCTTATACGGTAAATGTAACGAAGAATATAACAGCAGTATGCAATGCCCGTTTGGCTTAGTGCAACGGTTCATCTCCGGGTATGTAAGTGTTAACGTTGGGAAACCTGGTGCAGGAATGAGGCGATGGTTTGTGCGTTGGCTTCCTGTGCCTGAATATGATACTGCCAGCAATTAAAAAACTATTCAATAAAAACTATCGGAACTTCAACAGCAAAACAGATGCTGTAAATGATAAAGCCGGGCTTTGTACAATTGCTTGGCTTTTGTTTTTAAAATTCTTACTCCCGGGGTCGGTTGCACCAGACCCCGGGCCGACGGAAAATTTATAAACGTGGTGGTAAAAACCTGCGGGATGTGCTCTACATGTGCAGTATGAACGCCATGAAAACGAACACAGCATGTAAGGCGTTGTATGAACGGTTAAGAGCTAACGGTAAAACAGGAAAACAGGCACTTGTAGCAGTTATGCAATTACTGCTCAGCTAAACCATAAAAAAACAAGATTTTACTTGCTTTTTTACACAGTTCATGTTAGCCGCATTTTAGTTTTTGAATTTCCAAAACTTTGTCTGCCCATATTCCTTGGAGTCCATAATTAAGGTGTCTGACTGGAAACTCAGTTTAGCATTATAGGTATAGTCCGGGTACTTAATTGTAATTATGTCTCCTTTCAGTGAATACGTGAAGTCACTGCCCTGGTCCACATAATAGATTGTCTTGTCTGTAATGTCAAACGTTGCATTCTCAGTGCTACCATCAGTCCATGCGCCTTTTAGCCTGTTCTTCAAGCTATCTGCTGGATTGTTGCCGGTAGTTGTGTTTTGAATAGTGTCAGGAGTAATCTTATTGGGCATGTTGTCTCCTGTAGCCTGAACTGTTGTATCGGATAGCGGCTTTTCATTTGATGCTTGTCCTGAATTGCAGCTTGTCAAGTAAAGGCTAGTGAGAACGGAAAGAATAGCTTTAGTCATGAATGTTTATTAGTAGTCCGTACAGTTGCGGCTAACGTTAGAGGCTTGCTGCTTTGCTGGAATTTTGTGACGTCCAGCTGGGAACAGAAGGTGAGTGAAAATACTGAAAATCAGAATATGAAATGTCGATGAATGAAAAAATGTTCGATGGAACCGATGTTGATAGGAATTTGGTGCTCAAATGCGGAACGTCCCGCCAGCATAGCAGCAAACCTTTTGTTGGGC
This sequence comes from Chitinophagaceae bacterium, assembly GCA_009996555.1. Classification (GTDB taxonomy): domain Bacteria; phylum Bacteroidota; class Bacteroidia; order Chitinophagales; family Chitinophagaceae; genus Lacibacter. Next base: position 2,657 of record JAACZX010000591.1, read on the forward strand.
GGTGTTTAATTCTAGGAAGATATATTTTAGGTTGTCTGAGGTTTGAGACTTGAGATGAAAAATGTCCATACTGATGCAACAACGTAAAAAATCGGTGTACTGGTAATTCCATAGTCTCGATAAAGGGTAGCGTAGCGTATAAGAAATGATTCGTTGTCGCCTTTGTCAGCTACGGTAATCATATTTAATGCTGCTAAGAAAATCAAAACAACTCCGCTTTTTATGAATTTTCTTTTCCAATAATATTCCGAGAAATTGTCCTGCTTTATAGAATACAATGCGAGAAATGTCTGATAAAAACAATATGTCAAGGCCAAACTTGAAAGCCATTTTCTAATTGAGTCAAAACTTATTTGAATCTCTGGTGAAGTCTTAGTGATAATTCCAATGGATTGCAATATTTCGAAAATAATCATAACTCCAGTCGACATGGTAATGACTAGGAGAATTGAAAATGTTACATTATTCAAATAGTAAAGAGCTTGAAATGTCGTTTTGTCTTTCATGGTAAAATTCGTTTGAAATACCGCCCAACGGCCACGGCTTGGCGATGTGGCGGTATTTGAAAATCGTCAGCCAGTAACCGCTGCTAAATTTATAACTAAAAGTTCATTCTTTATTCTATTGCTCGGCTTTATTCGTCGGTTGGAACTGAAGCTGATTAGCGAACAAAAAGTTGAGAATATATTCGTCGCCCCGCCATATTGCCAAACCGAATGTTGCACGCCTGTGTTACGTCACCCGACGAAACACAAACACCTAACTTACTTTTTTGCTTATAAACCTTGTGTTCATTGTCTCACTTTCAAAGTAAATCATGTCGGCGTTACCAAAAACAAGTATTGTCCCCATACCATAGCCGACTGTTTCGCTGATCGCTTCCTTAGTGTCTAATGTTTTGGTGTCAATGTCTGAATTTTCGCTGATTACATAACACGTCTTGTCGGCTACCGCATTTTTGTGAAGTGCTTGAAGTATCGCTTGCTGTTCATTTCCTTTCACGGCTTCAAATATGTCCCACTGAAAAAAGTTGAAATGAGAAAGGTCGTTGATAAACTTGTGTCGGTTTTTAGCGGATGAAACAAATTGAATGTAGCGGTCTTGCTTTGCCTTGTCAACAAACTTTTTGATAACCTTAATTTCTAAGTCGGCATTCTGTGTCATACAAATGAATGTGTCTACCTGTTGAGCTGTCTCCATGTCTCCCTAATGTTTGAAAGCTGTTTGTTTAACATGGCGTGCAACGAGCAGGGCTTTATGCAGGTTGGAAATTAGTATTCCGTCTGCCTATAACCGCTGCTTATTGAAAATATAAAATTGAATTTAAGAACTAAAGTTGAAAGTTGTTTGTCCGCCCGAACCACTGCCTGGCTTTGCAATTTGTTAATGTTTGCTGATCATGCCCAACTTGCATAAAACCCAATGTTGTACGCCGTTTATTCTGTTTTTGTAATAAAATCGTCAATATTTTGTCGAACAAATTTCTCAACTATTGAGTAATGCTGTTCTTCGTTTTTGTAGTACCAATCGTCAAGTTTTTCAAACTCTTTTAAATTGTCATATAGCCATTCCCAATCTCCCCTTTTTCTCCATTTGTCAAACTCTGCTTTATGTTTGTCGTATTCACTCTCACTTTTGATTAGTTTCTTCAACAAGTTGGTGTAACCAATTAGTTCAAGCCCTTTTTTTAAAGAAGGAAGGTAAACGTCATATCCATTCCAATAAAACTGAATAAATCCACCATTTGTAACTTGTCCGTCAAGATACCAAAAGAAATGTAATGCTTTCTGATTTGGCGATAATCTCTTGGCCCTGGTTTCTTCATATTTAGTGTCTTTTATCATAAGAGAAATT
>JAACZX010000222.1 GCA_009996555.1 Chitinophagaceae bacterium
CAGGCAGTGCATACGGTAGTATAAGTCCGTTGGATATTAATCCGCTTACGAACGAACCATTCTATCATGATTTTCCCTGGTTTACACCAAGAGATATGGTTCGTGCATACGATCCGCTGCGTAAGGAATTAGGCATTGAACGCATACACATAGGCATTGGTGGCAGCATGGGTGGTCAGCAGCTGCTGGAGTGGGCTATTGAAGAGCCACAACTGTTTGAACATATTATTCCAATTGCAACCAATGCTTATCATTCTGCCTGGGGTGTTGCGTTCAATGCATCGCAACGGTTAGCTATTGAAGCAGATGTTACCTGGAAAAACAAAAGTGCAGATGCCGGACAGGCGGGATTGAGAGCAGCACGCAGTATTGCATTGCTATCTTACCGTCATTACGATGCGTATGGCATCAGCCAGATAGAGGAAACGAATGATGGGCTGGAAGATTTTAAAGCTGAATCGTACCAGCGTTACCAGGGCGATAAACTGGTGAAACGTTACAATGCATTCAGCTACTATTTCCTCAGCAAAGGAATGGACTCACATAATGTGGGCCGCAGCCGCAATTCCATTGAACTGTCGTTGAAAGAAATTACTGCACGTACGCTGGTAATTGGCATCAGCAATGATCTGTTGTTTCCTGTAAGTGAGCAGCAGTTTCTTGCCAATACAATTAACGACGCATATTTTAAAAGTATTGAGTCTTTTTACGGTCATGATGGATTCCTGCTGGAGTATGATCAGATCAATAAAGCCATCAACAACTTTTTGCAACAAACACAGAAAACAGATTTAAAAAAACAATTAATCAAGTAATATGTCATCTGATAAACAGTTAGTGATCGGACTCTTTGGTTTTGGAGTAGTAGGAGAAGGTTTGTACAAGGTTTTGCATCAAACTGAATCATTAAATGCACGCATTAAAAAAGTATGTATTAAAAACCCCAATAAGAAACGTAATGCTCCTGATGAGTTATTTACAACAGACCGTGATGTGATCCTGAATGATCCGGAAATTAATGTAGTGGTAGAAGTGATCAACGAAAGTGAACCTGCTTTTTACATTGTATCAACAGCTCTGAGAAACGGGAAAGAGGTTGTGAGTGCCAGCAAGAAAATGATTGCTGAGCATTTAGATGAGTTGCTGAAACTGCAAACAGAAACAGGTCTTTCGTTCCTGTACGAGGCTTCTGCTTGTGCATCGATTCCTGTTATCCGTAACCTGGAAGAATATTATGATAACGATCTGTTACATGGTATACGTGGTATTGTAAACGGCAGCACCAACTATATTCTCACAAAAATGTTTGAAGAGAAGCTTGATTTTAAACAGGCATTGTTACAGGCACAACAGTTGGGTTTTGCTGAAGCTGATCCAACACTTGATGTGGATGGATGGGATGCAGTGAACAAATGGGTAATTCTGTTGCTGCATGCTTACGGGGTGGTTTCAAAAGTGGAAGATGTATTGTTCACCGGCATTCAAAACATACAAGGTTCTGATGCAGCTGTTGGCCGTGAAAAAAATCTTGAGATCCGCTTGGTGGGCCAGGCAAAGAAATTGCAGAATGGTAAAGTGGCTGCATTTGTATTACCACAGTTTGTAAAACACGATGATCATTTGAGCTTTGTGAAAAATGAATACAATGGTGCTGTTGTGGAAAGTTCGTTTTCTGATAAACAGTTCTTTTATGGCAAAGGAGCAGGTTCATTTCCTACAGCATCAGCTGTGTTGAGTGATATTTCAGCTTTGCGTTACGATTACAAGTACGAGTACAAGAAATTGTATTACCATCAGCAAAACGAACTCACAAATGATTACTATCTGAAAGTTTACCTGAGCTTTGACGATTGGAATTTCATCCCCAAGGAAAAATTTGAATGGATCGAAGAATGGCATGCTGAAAGCGATCGTAAATATTTAGTGGGTGTGTTGCATGCAACTGAGTTGAAAGAAAATAACTGGTGGCGTGAAAATGGTACATCACTCATTCTGTCGCCGGAACCCATTATTGAAGATGTGGAAGTGCGTAAGTTGAAAAAAAAGAGTCTTGAACTGGCAGGTTTAAACTTTAACTGATCATGAGTTTACAACAGCAAATAACAGAATTAGAGAGCCTGCTGCAGGATAAAACACCTGCAGCAGCTCTTCGTTTATTGAGTGAACGTTTTACCGGTACGATTGTATTTTCCACAAGCTTTGGGTTGGAAGACCAGGCCATCAGCCATTTGATCTTTCGTGAACAATTGCCCGTTGAGGTGTTTACACTTGATACTGGCCGTATGTTCACTGAAACCTACAGCACATGGCGTTCAACACTGGAAGCATACAGTCAACCTATTCATGCATATTATCCGAATGCAGAAGCATTACAGAAATATGTTACTGAAAAAGGGCCCAACGCATTTTACGAGTCAACTGGTAACCGCAAGGAATGTTGCGGCATCCGTAAAGTGGAACCACTGAAACGTGCATTGAAAGGAAAGCAAATCTGGATCACCGGGTTGCGTGCCGAACAAAGCCCCGACCGCCAGCAAACAACACAGCTGGAGTGGGATGAAAGCAACCAGATCATCAAGTTTCACCCCATATTACATTGGACATGGGAAGAGCTCAACCAGTTCATTCGTGAAAATCATGTTCCATACAATTCACTGCACGATAAAGGTTTTGTGAGTATTGGTTGCGCTCCCTGTACAAGAGCCATCCGCCCGGGTGAGGATTTCCGTGCCGGCCGCTGGTGGTGGGAAGACAAAAGCAACAAAGAGTGTGGGTTACATGTACACACCGATGTAAATCAATCATCAAATTCCTGATTTGCGCAAATGTTTGCGTAACAAAAACAAATGTTAGGCACTTAGATGCTTATCTTTGCAACCGATAATCCTACTTGACAAGTAGGTTAATAAAATGAGATTATGAGTCAGTATCATCTAGATTATCTGCAGCAGCTGGAAGCGGAGAGTATTCAGATTTTTCGTGAAGTGGCAGCCCAGTTTGAAAAACCGGCCCTTTTGTTCAGCGGAGGAAAAGATTCCATTGTAATGGTTCACCTGGCAAAGAAAGCATTTGCACCAGGCAAAATACCTTTTCCACTTGTACACATCGACACTGGTCACAACTTTCCTGAAGCATTGGAATTTCGTGACTGGCTGGCAAACAAAGTAGGTGCAACATTGGTTGTGCGTAAAGTAGAAGACACCATCAAGCAACGAAGCCTCACCGAACCCAAAGGAAAATTCCCCAGCCGTAACTGGTTACAGACTTACACATTACTTGATACCATTGAAGAATTTGCTTTTGATGCATGTATTGGCGGTGCCCGCAGAGATGAAGAAAAAGCACGTGCAAAAGAACGCATCTTCTCTGTACGTGATGAGTTTGGACAATGGAACCCAAAATTACAACGTCCTGAATTATGGAATATTTACAATGGCCGTATTCACAAAGGTGAAAACGTTCGTGTATTCCCGATCAGTAACTGGACTGAATTAGATATCTGGAATTATATCCGAAAAGAAAAGATCGATCTCCCTTCCATTTATTTTGCACATGAACGTGAAGTGATTGAACATGAAGGCCAGCTGGTGGCAATGAGTGAATATGTGCAGGCGTCGGCAGAAGACAAGATCATTACCAAACAGGTACGTTACCGTACAGTGGGCGATATGACCTGTACAGCAGCGGTTGAATCAAATGCAACAAATCTTGATGAAGTGATTGAAGAGATCATTGCTACACGCATCAGCGAACGTGGTGAAACACGTATTGATGATAAGGTTACCGAAGCAGCAATGGAAGACAGGAAGAAGAACGGATACTTCTAAAGTGCAAATGTTGAATTGGGAAATTTTGAAATTTAATTTCCCAATTTCGAAATTTCTAATTTTCAAAATTTAAAAATGGATTTACTTCGTTTTATAACAGCAGGAAGTGTGGATGATGGCAAAAGCACATTGATTGGTCGTTTATTGTACGACAGCAAAAATATTCTCATCGATCAGCTGGAGGCGTTGGAAAAATCAACCAAAAACAGAACTGATGGCACGGTTGATCTTGCATTGTTGACTGATGGATTACGTGCAGAACGTGAACAAGGTATTACCATTGATGTGGCGTACCGTTATTTTTCTACACCCAAACGCAAGTTTATTATTGCTGATGCGCCCGGTCATGTGCAGTATACCCGTAATATGATCACTGGTGCAAGTAATGCCAACCTCATTATTATTTTAATTGATGCACGGCAAGGTGTGGTGGAGCAAACACGTCGTCATTCCATCATTGCATCATTGCTGAAGATCAAACATGTGGTGGTGGCCGTAAATAAAATGGATCTTGTGGAATACTCTCAGGATGTATACAATAATATCCTGATTGATTATGCTGAAGTGGCAAAGCAATTGGGCCTGAATGATGTTACCTATATTCCCATCAGCGCATTGAACGGCGATAACATTGTTGATAAATCACAAACAATTACCTGGTATGAAGGAAAACCATTGCTG